>CAZXLJ010000004.1:4783-61069 GCA_964641175.1 uncultured Cellvibrionaceae bacterium | reverse complement strand
GCTCCGAGTTCAAGACCGGCTTGAGCCGGTCGAGAAGGACGCAAATAATACCGGATATATTGGATTTTGCAAGGAGTGAATTATCTCATCCGCATGTATATCATGCTGCGGTGAATGCGACCACATTCAGCGGTCGTTCATGTAGAGTTGGTTGATATGTGGGTGCAGTGAGCCCATATTCATTGCCGTCTGAACCGAGAAATCATTTATGAATAAAGTTTTAAAATTGTTACCCCTATTGTGCTTTTTCCCTTACATGGCGTCAGCAGCGGGGATGCGTTGTGGTACGCAACTAATATTGGAAGGGTACGATTTTGATCAGGTTGAACAGATATGCGGCAAGCCCGATTCCAGTTTTTCGAGGGGCGAACGTTATATTTACAACAGCGTGCGTGATTCAAACCAGGAAGCCACTGTAGCGGAGGTCGTGCGACTTGACCAGTGGGTGTACCGCCATCACCAGAACGGTTTTACGCGCAATTTGCACTTTGAGAATGGCCGACTGGTCCGTATAGAATTGGGCGACCGGAAATAATAGATTAAACAAAAGGTTATCGCAAAATTTCACGCCAGTGAATAATTCGGTCATGACCTCGGTAGACGCCGAAAGTATATGTCGCGGACGGTGCCGTCGGATCACTATGATCTAAGTTGCCATTCCAGTCAAAGCTTAACCAGGGGTGATCCTGCAACAGTATATTGACTCGAAAACTGCCGGTATTGGCCGCGCCTGGTGCGGTAAAATAATGCCCGGCATCGCCAGCAGTGAATTTCACCCCCGCGGGACTAATGGAGGCATACTCGCCTCTGGTTGTACCTGCACCGACCGGGACGGTCCGATTTCCGGCGACCGTTATTGGTCCGGACGGATACTGGATAGAACTCAATGGAAGCGTCGTGCAGCTATCATCCCGGTTCAATCGCCAGTTACTTCCATCCCAATACTCGGTGCGCATGCCTACGGGAAGTATTGCCGTCTCGGGACCAAAGGCGTCATCAAGGACCAACCGGCCAGACCGCACATCCGTCTGACCCATGAGCACCGCCTCATTGATTCCATCCGCGTTCCCATCAAAATTCCGATTGGCCACGGGTATGCTCACCCCATCTCCATCGGTTGGCAACAATCCCAGTCTTAGCTGTGTATAGGGACCATCGGGCGTCGCGGCCCGATCGAGACGGATGAACACTTCTCCATTGGCAATACCTCCAGCCCAGTTGAAAGATCGCCCACTCGTGGCCAGTCGTGATTGCAGGGGCACGCCGACACTCAAATCTCTTCCCGACACGGCCAGCATTCCGTCCGAAGCGCCCAGTTTTGCAAATGCCCCGCCATAATTTCGGGTGATGCCTCCTCTTGCACTTAGTGCGGTCAGGGAAAATCTGAGACTGAAAGGTTCTCCCATATAACTATAAGGAAGCGCGGTTTCGCAGGATGCTCTCACTTCGGGTGCGCTCAGGGAAAACCGACCTGGTACAAAGCGACCGATAGATGCCGAACGTCCCGCTGTTCGATCAATCGCAGTGACGGACCCAAGGTAACTGGCCCCGTCGATCTTGGCCCTTAGCTCGATAATTCCAGTTTCATCGAAATAAATGTTGCTGGTGCTGCCCGCGCCGTTGCTGAAACCGGTAATTCTCCTGCCATCTGCTGGAGCGACCAGCGCAGAGCCTAATCCTGGATCAACGCCGCCTGCGGGCAACAGCAAAGCTGACCGAAGAATGACCGCTGCGGCGGGTGTCTCACGCCCGAACGAACTGACGGTTGGGTTATTGGCTAGATTGGCTTTGCTGGATGCGTCACCGTCCGCATGACCATCAGCAGCACCATCTCCATTGTTATCATCGGCCGCTTGCCAGGCGACGGCGCGTACTGACGCCGAGAACGGTTGGCCAGCAGGTTGGAACACGGCTCCAGTAGGCGAGGACGCGCCAGGATTCTCAACATGCACATGCAATGCAAATGGACGCGCCGTGATATCGGCACTGTTGCCTAAAATCGGAAGACTGGAAAACGAGCCGCTGTGGTCGGCAATTTCCAACCGATAGCGCCCCACGTCCGAAGTCGACAGCATTAAATTGGCGGTCCCGGCCGTAAAATTGGCAGGCAGATTGTCTGAGCCTGGCATTGAATTCGGAAGATTTGTCGCCACGGCACTGTTATTGATCAAAAGCGGCGCCGCGCCTCCCGGATCGCCCACCGCCCGCACTAACCAGGCCCGAACTGCTGCCCGGTTATAGTTTGAAGCCACCCCGCAGACACCCGTCGACGGGTCTCTTCTTACCATTTGCACCTGATATGCATGGCTCCGTCCTACGACGACATCGGTCCCCAATGAATCTGCTGAGGTGATGATAAAACCGTTCTCGCTAAATGTGACAGGAGTCGAAAGAGTCGTCGCACCCGCTTCGGCATCATTTATGGTAATAGTCAAGGGGCCGGCATGACTGTTGGACAGCCGCAACGACACTGTGCCTGCATCATTTCCATTCGGCTCAAAAGAATAAGTGGCAGTGCCCGAGTTCGACAGTCCCGCCATGAGAAGGCCCAATGCATCCGCAGCTGCGCCCGTTTTACTCCAGTCCCCGCGTCCTGTCGATGTGGCTATCGCGATGGAGCCGGTATAGCCCGGCATGAGATTGCCCTGACTATCAATCGCAGAAATTGATATCGTCACCGGCTGACAGGTGCTACCACTCGCCGGCACCGTAAGGCTAAAGCCCGACAAGGTAATTGCTCCTCCTGAACGACAGAAAGTGCCGAATTCGCCATTGGCCAGTCCCGATGGGTCGTACTCGACAGTAGCCCCTCCAAAGAGTCCCAATATGCTTTCCGTACCGAGCGTGATGTTGCCACGTGCGGTAATCGCGCCTCGCACCTCGCCGGAGTTCTGTACCACGACAGTCCCGCGCGCGTAAATATATGCACGCATCGATGCCGACCCTGAAAGGCTCACATTTCCTCTGGTAAAGAGGAATAATTGTGGAGTTGGTGCGGCAGTATTTACCTGACCGCCAATATTGACGTTGCCGTTGACATGCACAGCGGTACCGCCCGCGCCTTCCAGCCTAACAGTTGAATTACCGGCTGTGGTGAAGGACCCTGAAAAAGTGTAAACACCCGGCCGCAAGACTAGCGTTCCCCCGCCCCCCACACTCAGATCATTGTAGGCGCCGGGTTGCAGCGTTCGGGTCTGAAGCCAACTGACATTTACATTCCCGCCTGCGGGAAACTGGTTGAAAGTACCATTGTTATCCGAGGCAAGGGAGTTGGATGCCGTACAGGAGACCGACCCGCAGCTTTGGCCCAGAGTCGAATCTTCGAGATTGTTTGTTACAACGCGGTTCCCCGGCGTGTTCACTATCCGTGACCACCATAAAAGGCGAACGGTGCTACTATTCTGAGAACTTGAAACCGCACCGGGAAATGCGTCCTGACACGATAGTTGTTGGGCTTGCACGCAAGGACTTGCCAGTACCAGCAACACGAGCAGAACCCATTTACGGATGTAAATGGCAGGATGTGGGAGCTGAAGGGGCATGCGTCCTCTTGATCCGGCTAGTGGCTGAACTCGACACCGCACGGCACGCCTGCGCGCCTGCGAATTGTCCAATCAGTATAGACCGCCTCCGGGAGGCCACTCCGTCACGGCGGCAGGTGGACTGAGCCTGAGCACCGGTTCAGTGAGTTACTCATGGATCCTTTTTATCCTCTATCAGCTCCTCAGAGCGCGCTTCAACGCCTTCATACGCCGATTTTGTTTTGGCGACCACGTCATCAACCAGTACGGCCCCCTTCTCCCCCACTTCGGCGGATTTCTCTTTGGCTCTGGATAAGGTTTCCTGTGATCTTTCGGCGATGGTACTTCCAGCATCGTCCAAAACTACGACAGCCTTTTTCGAGAGTTCTTCCGCACTTTCGGCCGCCGATTCGAGTGCGTCCCGCGTTTGCCCGGCCAGCTTGTCCGTTGAGTTTTTTATTGAATCGACAGTTTGCTGTGCCGAGGGCGCGAGTTCAGAGCTACTCTCGCTATCGGTCTCGCAGCCCGTCAATACAATACTTCCCACCAACACAGGAATTAGCACATTCGAAATTTTCATAACACCTCATTAAGGATATTAGCTGCGCCTCCCCAGGACGATCCCATAACGGGCAACGCCGGGAAGTCATGTGACGCGAAAAAGCAACTCAACCGTTCCGACGCAGATAATGTCCTTGTCGTGACATTCCGCTTCGGAGACGGCCAGCCCGTTCAGTTTCACTCCATTGGTCGAGTCGTTGTCCACCAGTTCCCACCGATCATCCTCGCACCGAACGATTGCGTGCTGCCCTGATACTGTCGGATCGTCAAGAACAACGTCAGACAGATCGCTCCTGCCGATTACCCAGTTTTTCTCAGCACCCAAAGGAAGTTTCAACTCAACGATTCTTCCTTTTTCTTTTCCGGATCGACAAACAAGAACCGCCGGTACTCGCTCCTTGTCGATTTTTCGCGCTTTGAGTTTTTCATCGATTGTTTCGAGAAACGACCCGGTGGTTTTAGGCTGAAGCATACTGAATACCCAGTCTTCACCCTGAAGATAACTCGACTTGAGCATCGTCTTGCTGGAGGTATTATCCAGATATCCCGAGGGTTCGAGCTGCTCTTCTACGCCCACGGTGGTGTCTTCTTCATCAAAAGAGTCCGGTGCGATGAACACCAGTTTTTCCTCACCGATTTTAACCACATCGCCGTGATTGAGAGGGGTCGGCGCATGAATTCGGGTACCGTTAACATAAGTACCGTTCGTCGAATCCAGATCTTTTATCAGCACCCGCGCCGCGGCTACCAGCACGACGGCGTGTTCGCGCGACAGGACGGTAGTCTTGATGTGGATGTCACAGGATTCGATCCGGCCGATCATGATGGCCGGTTTATCCAGAGAATAGGTTTTACCGGACTGGATATTTTTCAAGAAAAAGGTCGTCATGGCATGACCGTAGTGATGGGCACTGGTAAAAAAGTGGACGTGGACACTGCGAACGCCGAGGGCGATATCGTCGCCGTGCGGGTGCAGTCGTTCTACCTTCGAACCAGCTCCAGAATTTCTTCAAGATCGACAATAAGCTGCCGTAAACATTCGGCAGGTACGTCTGCTACAGCGCCAGCAAGGCTCTTCGCGTCGGCCGCGAGCTGGAGACGGGCCCCGCATATGGTATAGCCCTGCTCATATAGCAACGCGCGAATCTGGCGAATTGTCAGAACATCCTGACGTTGATAATAACGGCGGTTACCTCGCCGTTTTACAGGACATAGCTGCGGAAACTCCTGCTCCCAGTAGCGCAGAACATGCGCCTTGACCTCACAGAGGTCACTTACCTCGCCGATTGTGAAATAGCGCTTGGCGGGTATGTCAGGCAGGACATTACTGTGGCTTGGTTCCAGCATAATCTTCCACTCTCGCCCTCAGCTTTTGACCTGGTCGAAAAGTGACTACCCGACGGGCGGTAATGGGAATTTCTTCGCCTGTTTTGGGATTGCGACCGGGACGCTGCTTCTTGTCCCGTAAATCAAAATTACCAAAACCCGAGAGCTTTACGGCCTCATTGCTCTCCAGAGACCGTCTTATTTCCGTAAAAAACGCTTCAACGACTTCTTTGGCTTCCCGCTTGTTAAATCCCAGCTCTTCATACAGCTTCTCGGCAAGATCCGCTTTCGTCAGGGAATCGGACATTGTTTACCTCAAGGTGGCATGATGTTGATGTTTGAGCGTCGCCATGATGGCGGCCATCACCTGGTTGACCTCGTCCTCTTTAAGGGTGCGCGAACTGTCCTGAAAAATCAAACTGAATGCCAAACTTTTCGCACCTGGTGTGATTCCTTCGCCACTGTATACATCAAATAGCCGAACGGACTTCAGCACGTCACCTGCTGCTGTACGAATGTCTTTTTCAAGATCGGAGAAGTTCACCTTCTGGTCAACCATTACCGCAAGATCCCGGCTGACTTCGGGAAAGCGGGAAATACCGGAAAATCGCGGCAGCTGTGCATTCAATAATGGCTGCAGCCGGCATTCGAACACGTAGACGGGTTTGGTGAACTCCAGCCTCTTTGCCGCTTCCGGATGCAAGGCGCCCAGATATCCGATTAACTGTCCTCCCACCATTAACCTGGCGGACTGACCGGGGTGTAACCAGTGGATGTCGATACAAGGTTCAAAGACCACATCAACTCCGCGGGCAGACAGCTGAAGCAGACTTTCAACATCACCCTTCAAGTCAAAGATATCGACGATCCTTTTAGCGTCTCCCCAACCGTCATTAATGGCTGCACCATACAAAAGTATTCCGAGCATCGGCTCCTGTTCCAGATTGTCACAGCCGCCGTCAGGTGATTTGAAACGGAGTCCGCTCTCGAAAAAGCGGGCGCGGGTCTGCTGCCGATTGATATTGCTCTTTAACGTTTTCAGCAATCCGGGGATCAGCGATGTTCGCATAATCGACATGTCGCTGCTGATGGGGTTCTGCAGTGCGACTGCCCTCTCTTGCGGGAAAAGTATTTCCTGAATGACAGGATCAATAAAACTGTAGGTAATAATCTCCTGATAGCCGCGGCTAACCAGATGACGTTTCAGGCCTGATAGTTCGCTCTGAGTTTCGCTTTGCCGTTCAAGTGCGGGTTCGACGGTGAGTTTTTTAACCGGCAGGCGATCGTAGCCATACACCCGCGCGATTTCTTCAATCAGGTCTACTTCCAAAGCAATATCGAACCGGTAGCTGGGTACCTGGTACAGAACTCCCGTCGGGCTTTCACCAACTTTTTCGAGCCCCAGACCAGTCAGTATCCTCTCTGTTTCGAGCGGCTCTATCACCGCTCCCAGAAATTCGGCAACCCGGGCGGAGCGAATTTCAACGACTGGAGCGACCGGCAACTGATCCGGGTGCTCAACAACGTGCACGGGACCTGGCTTGCCACCGGTTATCTGCAGGAGCAGTTCCGTCGCACGCTCAATCGCCCGCGCCTGCTGACGATAGTCCACACCGCGCTCAAACCGGTGTGAAGAATCCGTGTGCAGACCATAGGAGCGTGCCTTGCCAGCCAAAGCCAGCGGAGAAAAAAATGCGCTTTCCAGAAACACGGAGGTGGTCAAATGCGATACCGCAGTTCGACTTCCCCCCATAATGCCCGCCATGGCAACCGGTCCGCTGTCATCCGCAATCACCAGGGTATCTTCACGCAGCGAAACAGTCTGTCCACTAAGCACATCGATAGTCTCGCCTGCATTTGCCAAGCGAACCTGAAAGGCGCCTTTCAGCTTCTGCTGGTCGAAGGCATGCATGGGTTGACCCAATTCGAGGAGTACGAAGTTGGTAACATCCACCACCGGGTCAATGCTGCGGATTCCGCTACGCCGCAGCTTTTCGGTCAACCAAAGAGGAGACTCCACGGTATTGTCGATACCTTGGACAACCCGGCCCACATAAACCGGACACTCGGCAACCGCCTCGACCCGGACCTCTCGAAAACAGGAATCCGCAGGCGCAACCTGACCGATCGTGGGGGGCACAAAACGAATTTGATTCAGCGCAGCGATTTCACGAGCCATTCCCAGCACGCTCAGGCAGTCGGCGCGGTTGGGTGTCAGGTCCACTTCGATGACAGTGTCTTCCAGATTCAGGTAGTCGCGCAGATCGGCGCCCGCCACTGCGGACTCGGGCAATACCCACAATCCCGAATCGTCTTCTCCCAGCTGGAGTTCCACCTGACTGCAAAGCATTCCCGCTGATTCAATACCGCGAAGCTTTGCTTTTTTAATCTTGATCCCGCCGGGGAGTTCAGCGCCCACAGTGGCGAAGGGCACCTTAAGGCCTGCGCGGACGTTGGGCGCGCCACAGACGACCTGCAACGGTTCGCCTTCCGCTCCACGGACCTGGCAGATTCGCAGCTTGTCGGCTTCGGGATGGGGAGCAACCTCCAGAACCTCTCCGACTACCACACCGGTGAAATCCGGTGCGACGGCGGTTAATGAATCCACCTCCAGCCCAGCCATCGTGAGTTGCGCGCCCAGGGCTTCCGTCGATAATTCCGGGCTGACCCATTCCCTTAACCAAGCCTCGCTGAACTTCATGATCTGATTCCAGAATTCTAATGAGTAATGCCAAGCCTGGCCCAATGCGGATCAGACCGGATTGATAGAAGTTTCACCGTTCGTTTTACGATGAAACTTCTTCAGGCAGTCACGAAAAAACGTTACGCGTTGCTGGAAGCTTTGGAGGGGACACGACCAATGCTGTAATAGTCGAATCCTCGCTCCGTCAACCAGGTCGGGTCATAGAGATTGCGACCATCGAAGACGACCTTGTGAGACAGTTTCTCAGCAATTTTTCGCCAGTCAGGGGAACGGAATGCCTGCCACTCAGTGCACACCACCAGTGCATCTGCACCATCAAGCGCCGCATAAGCTTCGTCCACCAATTTCAGGTCGCTACGGTTGCCATAAATCCGGTGCGTCTCCTCCATAGCTTCAGGATCGAATGCCTGAACTTTTGCACCCAACTCCCACAGGCCCTCAATCAGCACCCGGCTCGGTGCTTCCCGCATGTCGTCGGTGTTGGGCTTGAATGCCAGGCCCCAAATAGCAATGGTTTTGCTACCCAAAGCTTTACCGAAATATTGCTGCAACTTGGTCAGAAGAATCTGCTTTTGCGAATCATTCACTGCTTCAACGGCGGTGAGTAGCGGAGCCGGTTCTTCCACACCGTTGGCCGTGCGCACCAGCGCCTTTACATCTTTCGGAAAACAGGAACCACCGTAACCACAGCCCGGATAGATAAACTGATAGCCGATTCGGGGATCCGAACCAATGCCTTTACGCACGAGTTCAATGTCGGCACCGAGCTTTTCGGCAATCCGGGACATCTCGTTCATAAAGCTGATTTTGGTTGCCAGCATGGCGTTGGCAGCATACTTGGTCAGTTCAGCAGAGCGCACATCCATGAACATCAGCTTGTCATGATTGCGGTTAAACGGCGCATAGAGTTCGCGCATGAGCTTCTCCACCCGCGTGGATTCGCAGCCGACTACAATCCGGTCCGGCTTAAGGAAATCTGAAACCGCGGCGCCCTCTTTCAAAAACTCGGGGTTGGAGGCAACGTCGAATGGAATGTCAACACCGCGGGCTTTCAATACTTCAGCGATTTTGTTTTTTACCTTGTTGGCACTGCCCACCGGTACGGTGCTTTTATTGATCACCAGCCGGTAGTCATTGATATGCGTCCCGACAGCTTCTGCCACTTGCAGCACATAGCGCAGGTCTGCTGCGCCGTCTTCATCTGGGGGCGTGCCCACCGCGATGAAAATAATCTCAGCTGATTCAATCGCTTCCTTGGCATCGGTGGTGAAATTCAGGCGGCCCTGTTCCACACTGCTCAGGACGATGGTGTCGAGACCTGGTTCGAAAATCGGAATTACGCCTTTAAGTAGACCTGCAACTTTATCCTTATCGACATCGACGCAGGTAACATTGTGTCCGGAGTGCGCCAGGCAAGCGCCGGTGACCAGGCCCACATAGCCCGTTCCAAATATGGATACTCTCATTCTCAGGTTCCTTTCAGTGTCATTAAAACTATCAGTTCACTTGAACAATCAGTTCACTTAAAAATTATCAGTTCGTTTCAAAACTATGCGATCGATTAGAACTCTCGGTGATTCAGTTAGAACTGCCGCAGAAAATTCACATCGTTCTCGAAAAAAAGCCGCAAATCATTGATTCCGTATCGCAGCATTGCAAGACGTTCTACGCCTACACCGAAAGCAAAACCGCTATAGCTTTCTGCACAAACGCCTGTGGCTTCGAAGACTTTCGGGTGGACCATTCCACATCCCCCCACTTCCAGCCAGCCCGAGTTCTTGCAAACCCGACAACCACCTCCGGCGCACTGGGTGCACTGAATATCAAATTCTGCCGACGGCTCTGTGAAAGGAAAATAGGAAGGCCGGAATCTCACGGGTACTTCCATTTCAAAGAACGCTTTTAAAAACTCAGCAACCGTCCCCTTGAGGTGGGCGAAACTGATATTTTTATCCACCACCAAACCTTCCACCTGATGAAACATCGGCGTATGGGTGAGGTCTGAATCACAGCGGTACACGCGGCCGGGACATATGATCCGTATCGGCGGCCTGGCTTTTTCCAGAGTCCGTATCTGCACTGGCGACGTGTGAGTTCTGAGCACGTGAGTTGAATCCACGTAAAAAGTATCGTGCATAGCACGTGCCGGATGGTGCGAGGGAATGTTCAATGCTTCAAAATTGTGAAAATCATCTTCAATTTCCGGTCCTTCTTCGACTTTGAAACCGGCCTTCGCGAAGATCTGTTCAATTCGCTGTAGCGTCCTGGTCACAGGATGTATGCCGCCAATACCGGTGGCCCTGCCGGGTAAAGTGATATCCACCGCTTCGGCAGACAGGCGGGCTTGAATTGCTTCATCTTCCAGAGTCTTCTTCCTCTGGTTCAGTGCTTCCTGCAAGCAGTTTTTGGCGTCGTTTATTTTTGCCCCAACGGCCGGCCTTTCACTGGCGGGCACTCCGGCCAGATTTTTCAGCTGGGCTGTCAACTCGCCTTTTTTCCCGAGATAGGCCACCCGAACACTCTCGAGGTCCGCGAGACTGACTGCCTGCTCTGCCAGACGCAGAGCTTCTTTGGTTATTTCGTCAAGATGTTCCATTTACAAAAACCTGCGTCAGTACCGGGAGTCTTCGAAGATATTGCCCACTCTGATGACCGCCGAAAAGTCATGACTGGCGGATTGGACGATCGAGCCTGGATGCAAAAAAAAAGGGAAGCAGCAGGCGCCCTTCCCCTTAGATGGTATGCAACTTCCGAAGGCTTACGCTGCGAGTGCGTCTTTCGCTTTACCGACTACTGCTGCGAACGCAACTTTATCATGCACGGCAAGATCTGCCAGTACACGACGATCAAGCGTGATTTGCGCCTTTTTCAGACCGGCCACCAGACGGCTATAGCTGATGCCTTCCACTCGAGCCTGAGCATTGATACGGGTAATCCACAATGCACGAAAATTTCTTTTACGTACCCGACGGTCACGATAAGCATACTGGCCGGCTTTAATGACTGCCTGCTTGGCTACACGAAAGACCCTTGATCGGGCTCCGTAATAACCTTTGGCTGCTTTCAATATTTTTTTGTGACTGCGACGCGCTACTACACCACGTTTTACACGGGCCATTTAATTTCTCCTCATTTAGGTATCAACAGTTGCGCTAGTTGGCGCGCAGCATCCGATCGATCAGCGGTTTGTCCGAGGCATTCATGATCTGCGTGCCTCGCAGGTGGCGCTTACGCTTTGTTGACATCTTGGTGAGAATATGACTTTTGAAAGCCCGCTTGTGCTTGTAGCCGGCGGCTGTCTTTTTGAACCGCTTGGCCGCACCACTATGTACTTTAGCTTTTGGCATTACACGTACTCCAGATAATGAATGCATCAGCATTCTTTTGCGTTAAAAACAGCAAGGCAGCTAAAAGCCCGGCTATTTTTTCTTTTTCGGGGCGATAACCATCACAAGTTGTCTCCCTTCCATTTTGGGGTGTTGCTCAACTGTACCCACTTCCCCCAAATCCTGCTCAATCCGTTGCATCATCTCCATGCCCAACTCCTGGTGAGCAAGTTCCCGCCCCCGGAATCGTAAAGATACTTTGGCCTTGTCGCCATTTTCCAGAAAACGCGTCAGATTACGCAACTTGACTTCGTAATCTCCCTGCTCCGTTCCGGGCCGGAACTTCATTTCCTTGATTTGCTGTTGTTTTTGCTTCTTCTTAGCAGCCGCTTTCGACTTCTTGATCTCGAAAAGGTGTTTCCCGTAATCCATGATCTTGCAAACAATAGGATCGGCGTCCTTGGCAATGGCTACCAGATCCAGATTGGCCGCCTGTGCCGCGAGCAAGGCTTCTTTGATAGATACGATCCCGACCTGCTCACCTTCAGCATCAATCAAGCGTACTTCCGAAGCCTCAATCTGATCATTGATATCGGGCTTTTTGCTGCGGCTTTTGCCGTTTTCTCGACTGCTAATAGTGGGTTCTCCTGTTGGATGATTCGTGTCAGAGGTTCGTCAACTGGTCACGCGGCCACGCCGCGCCACATCCGCCGCCAGGCGAGCTTCAAACTCACCGAGGGACATGGACCCCAGGTCTTGGCCTTCTCTGGTTCTGACTGAAACCGTCTCATTGGCAACTTCTTGATCGCCTACGACGAGAAGATAAGGAACTCTCTGAATGGTGTGCTCGCGGATTTTAAAGCCGATCTTCTCATTTCTCAAGTCACTCATGACACGAAAGCCGCTGTTTCTTAACAAACTCTCAACTTTTCGAACATATTCGGCCTGATCGTCGGTAATATTGAGCACGACTGCCTGCTCCGGAGCGAGCCACGCCGGAAAAGCGCCTTCGTAGTTTTCAATCAAAATACCGATGAATCTCTCGAAAGAACCCAGTATGGCGCGATGCAGCATAACCGGTGTCAGGCGGGAGCCATCTTCCGCAACATAGGACGCATCCAGCCGAGCCGGCATGGAAAAATCCACCTGGATCGTGCCGCACTGCCAGATCCGGCCAATACAGTCTTTCAGAGAAAATTCAATCTTGGGACCGTAGAAAGCGCCTTCCCCGGGCAGCAGGCTGTATTCCAGGCCCTTCATCCGGAGGGCGTCTGCGAGGGCCGCCTCCGCTTTGTCCCAGACTTCGTCACTGCCCACTCTCTGTTCCGGACGGGTCGACAGTCGAATCAACACTTCATTAAAGCCGAAATCGGCGTAGGCCGCGAAGAGCAGGTCGGTAAATTTTGACACTTCTTCCTGAATCGAGGCTTCAGTACAGAAAATATGAGCGTCATCCTGGGTAAACCCTCGCACCCTCATCAGACCCTGCAAGGTGCCGGAGGCCTCGTTGCGATGACAGGAACCAAATTCAGCCAGTCGCAACGGCAAATCTCGATAGCTTTTAAGACCCTGATTGAACACCTGAATATGACAAGGACAGTTCATCGGCTTCACCGCATAGTCACGCGATTCAGATTCCACGGTGAACATGCTCTCACGGAACTTTTCCCAGTGTCCTGATCTCTCCCATAGGGTGCGGTCAACTACTTGTGGCGTCCGGATCTCCTGATATCCGTTCGCACGTTGCAACTGGCGGATGTAGCTTTCAATCAGGGTATAGATCATCCAGCCCCGCGGGTGCCAGAAAACCATCCCCGGCGCTTCCTCCTGGATGTGAAACAGGTCGTATTTCCTGGCCAGCTTGCGATGATCGCGCTTTTCCGCTTCCGCCAGGCGTGTCAGATACGCATTCAGCTCCTTCTTCGATGTCCAGGCCGTCCCGTAGATACGTGTCAGCATTGCGTTAGCGGAGTCGCCTCGCCAATACGCCCCGGCAACCTTCATCAGCTTGAAATATTTGATTCTCCCAGTGGACGGCACGTGCGGGCCACGACACAGGTCCTCGAAATCGCCTTGCCGATATAGAGACAGCACTTCATCCGCCGGAATGCCTTCAATAATCTGCGCTTTGTAGTCTTCCCCAAGCCCCCGGAAAAATTCCACGGCAGCGTCCCGACCGAGAACCCGTCGCGATACCGGCAGATCGGCAGCTGACAGTTCAGCCATCCGCTCTTCTATTTTTTCAAGATCTTCAGGTGTAAATGGTCGCGTGTAGGCGAAATCATAATAAAAGCCATCTTCTATCACCGGGCCAATGGTCACTTGAGCATCCGGATAGAGTTGCTTGACTGCCTGAGCAAGCAGGTGAGCGGCGGAGTGCCGGATAATCTCTAGCGCCTCATCCGAACGCTCCGTCACGAGGGAAACGGTCGCATCGTTTTCAATCAGACATGAAGTGTCCATCAGCTTGCCATCCACAATGCCTGCCAGGGTGGCCTTTGCGAGGCCCGGACCGATGTTGCTGGCCAACTCCATTACAGTGATTGGCTCTGGAAATTGTCGTGTGGAACCGTCGGGCAGTGTGACTGTTGGCATGTCGATCCTTTGTCAATGGTGGCCCCAAGCAAAGGCCACTCGCTACAAAAAGGCGGGAAGTATACTCAACCAGCCGTCAGACGATCAATGATGACTCTGGATTCCTGCCACCGGGCGGACTGTTGAAGGACGCCGAGGCCTGCATACTCGAAGCGATCCCTCCTCAGCTTCGCCAGCCGGCTGCTTGCGCTGAACCCGTCACGCTTCAGAAACTCCAGAACCTTACGGGCATCGTCTGGATTATTGCATACCAGAATTGCATCACACCCGGCCGCCAGCGCCTGCGCGGCGCGACCGCAATAGTCCCCGGCGCAGGCTGCCGCCTGCATGGACAAATCATCACTGAATATGACCCCTTTGAAGTCCAGTCGGCCGCGCAGCAGTGACTGGAGCCAGACACTGGAAAAACCCACCGGCAATTTGTCAACATGCTCAAACAGGATATGAGCGGGCATCACCGCGTCAAACTCACCCGCAAGATTCACAAACGGTTGCATGTCTTCCGCAACGACCTGTGCAAGCGGGCGGGAGTCCACCGCTGACTGATAATGGCTGTCAGCTTTTATGGCCCCGTGACCGGGAAAGTGCTTTGCAGTCGCGGGCATGCCAGCTGCATGCATTCCCCGAATGTAGGCCCGCCCAAGTTCAGTGACGGCGGTGACGGACCTCCCGAAAGACCGGTCTCCGATAACATCGCTGTGGAAGTCATCCACGTCCAGCACGGGGGCAAAGCTCATGTCCAGTCCGACCGCCCTCAACTCAGCAGCCATCAACCATGCGCACTTTTCGGCAGCGTCGAGCCCCTGCACCGGGTCAGCGGCGTAAAGATTTCCGATTGCCTGCAGTGGCGGCAGACGGGTAAAACCTTCCCGAAAGCGCTGCACCCTACCACCTTCCTGATCCACGCAAATCAATAGCTCCGCGCGGATCGACCTGACCTGTCTCACCAGTTCAGTCAGCTGCCCCGGAGATTCGTAGTTGCGCTTGAACAGAATCACCCCGCCCGTGGCTGGATGCTTGAGAATTGCAACCTCATCCGGCGCAACTTCATGGCCTGCCAGATCAAGAATGACCGGCCCAAGATTTGAGTTCACATTCATTATCCAACCTCGCCACATCAGGTAATTAAAGAAATTGCCGCATGCGCAATGATCTCGATACGGCGGTTCATGGAACCGTTAACAGGTGCGCAGATGGCTGCCGAAATTTTCGTGCTGCATGATTTCCCTTTCCAAACAGCCTATCCGTCAATCATCTTCCGGACAGAACCATGAAATTTCCTGAAAAACAGTCCGTCCGTTGCGCAAAATGCCCGATTCACCCCGACATATCAATGGAGGACGAACTTTTCCCCGCCACCGACCGTGCAATAATGATCCGCTTTGCAGACAACCGGGCAAAAAAGCATTGCGCAAATTCAATGCCTGTATATAATCACACTGTATATACCAACAGGAGGTCGGACATCGATGATCAAATTAACTGCGAGACAACAGGACGTACTGGACTTAATCAAAGTGAAAATGGAACAGTCAGGCTGTCCGCCGACTCGTGCGGAGATCGCCAGGGAGCTCGGTTTTAAATCCGCAAACGCTGCGGAGGAGCATATCAAGGCGCTGGCACGCAAAGGGGCAATAGAAGTGATCGAGGGTGCATCGCGGGGGATACGCCTTCCCCGACATGAGCGCGGCCTGCCGCTGGTGGGACGGGTAGCAGCTGGTCTGCCAATACTCGCACAGGAACATATTGAGAAATATTACCCCATACCTGACGGGCTATTTCACCCCAAGCCTGATTACCTGCTCACCGTTCACGGCATGAGCATGCGCGATGCCGGAATTCTTGACGGCGATCTGTTACTGGTTCACAAAACCAACCAGGTGCGAAATAACGACATCGTGGTAGCAAGAATCGGCGATGAAGTGACCGTAAAGCGGTTCCGCCGGGAGAGAAATCGGGCGGTCATTGAACTGTGGCCGGAAAATCCGGATTTTGAAGTGATTAAAGTCGATTTACGAGATGCGCAATTAACTATCGAAGGTCTTTCTGTTGGAATAATACGCAGGAGTTGATCCTATGCCAGTCTGCCAAGTATCCCCACTTAAACAGGAATCTACACCCCGACACGCCCGCATAGCCGGGGTCACCGAGATTGTGCTCTCACATCAATATAGCCTCCCTCTCATCCTTCCGACCCTGGCACACATGAGCAATGAGCCTTCCGACCGGTGGTTTACGTGGATGCCGCCGGCAAAGTTGACGCGGGCGGATCTGGCCGAGTTCGGTTTTAACCTGTCGCGAATTCGGCTTATTTATCCTCGTAATGATCTGCAATGCTACTGGTTGATCCAGCAGGCTTTGATTGAGGCCAACAGCAGTATTGTTGTTGCGAGTCCGGGGATTCTCAGTGATTGGCAAATGGCTTATCTCGAATTTGCAGCGCGACAGAGTGATGCAACAGTTCTTCTGATCAGGCATCGATAGCCTAGAGGCGGCCTGTAATTCGCAAGCGTCGGACCGTGCGGATCCAATAATTGCCCCGACTTTATTGGCGGACGACAGGTATTTCAGCTCCAAACCCGAGTCCAATGAACGACGACTGGGTCGTCAGTTAAAGATTCATGCCGGGATTACTAATCCACTGTCGCAGGTTTGGCCAATTAACCTGCGGGAATTTTGTGCGGAGGGTATTTTGTGGTTGAGGGGCCCGCCATCCGTCCGCCGGATTGGCGCATCAATTCAGACACTCGATATGTAGCCTTAATGCCGGTGACTGGCTTCGACCATTTATCAAAGCCGGGCGCCTGACGCCCAATGCAAAACTACGATGCAAAGTTGCTTAATGCAGTACAACTCGATCAGGTTCTGATTCCACGTCCGGTTCTTCATCGGAAATTTCGCTGATAGCGTCGAGACCCGCTTCAATCATGGCTTTTGCGACTTCGAACTTAACGTCGTTCAGATATCGGAGGGATTCTCGTGAAAACTTTACTGATACCAGCGGCTTTGTGCGTTCATCGTTTTTGCACAATACGATTTCGCCGCTCTCAAGTTCGACAATTTCGTATAGTGCTGAGTCTTCAATTACTGTCATGAATACCTGCCTGGTCGCGGACCCTCGGTCGGGTCGTCAAATCAAATGAGCAAAAATAGTGCAAGGAGAAACTTCCAATCACCTGCGCTGATTCGAAATGGCAGGGCACTTGAACTTTCGATGCTTTAAACGTCAATACTCTTCATCGCTGTTTCGATGGCGATTAATAAATTCCAGAAGCTCTTGCAAGGCAGCTTGTGCTTCAGCATGGTCAAGTTTACCGTCCGCATCTGGCTGCGTCACTGCCTTAATCAGGCCGGCCGACGAGGTGGCAGCCTCCTCATCGGCGAACAATGCAGACTTCAAGGATTTTTCTCCCGATGGTATCGCCCGCGTCCTATCGCAAATATCCAGCAGCCGGGCCAGCCAGCTACCACTTTGAGAGATCAGTTGCCGCACTTCCAGAAGCACCACGGATGCCGAAGTTGACTGCAATTGTTGCTTCAACCAGCTCCGATCAATCACGCCCCACGTCTTCGCTTCAGAATGACCAAATCTGGACAGCTCTTCAGCAACGTGCAGGCAAAGTGCGAGTTCCATCTCCAGATAAGCGGCTTCCACCAACGCCTGTCCCACAAAGTCCTGAAAGTGCTCGCGGGGCAAATTCAGTATTGCCTGCGCGAATGCGCATTTCTGATTGACCTTGCGGCCGACTTCACTGCTTGCCATCGGAGAAGCCATGGGAAAACTCCAATTGATTGTTTGACCTGGGGAACCTTTGATTAAGTCCGAATAGCGTCTGGCTTACAGCGCGTTGCGAGATCAAGGCGGCGCTTCGAAGGCATGCTGACTGCCTGTCGAGAAGTGCCAACGCAGAGCGCGCAAAGCGATGCAAGCCCCGTAGGGTGCGCCGGCTAGGTGCGGCCGGCCAGGCGCGGCCAATACGTTCATCCGCCGCGTTGCTCTTCTTGCGAAGGGCTAACGCCATTCGCTGCGAATAGCACCTTGCGGGCTGAACCGCCGAGCGTCGGTCCGATTTGGCTCGCGCAGACGCTGTTCGGACTTGATCAGAGGTTCGCTAGGACTTTTTTCCCGCCGATTTTTTTCCATCCGATACTTTCCAGCGTCCGTTCTCATAGAAAGCTTTCCAACCCGTCGGTTTGCCGTCGGCCTCAGCCTGAACATACTGCTCTTTCGATTTCCGGCTGTAACGGATCACTGTTGGATTCCCGTCTGGATCGGCTGTCGGGGCAGTTGCCAGATACCTATACTTTTCGTCCAGTTGATCCTTGTATGGCAATAATTCGGTTACCAAAGGCGCTCTGGTTTCCCGGTTTTTAGGAAACTGGCTTGCCGCCAGGAATAGTCCGGATGCTCCGTCCCGCAAAATATAATGGTCGTCTACTTTTTCGCATTTCAATTCCGGCATGGAGATCGGATCCACTTTTGGCGGCGCCGCCTCGCCGCTGCGCAAGAGCTTACGGGTATTCGAACAACCTTCACCGGTACAACCGAAATATTTGCCGAACCGGCCCGTCTTAAGCTGCATCTGACTGCCGCACTTGTCACACTCGATGACCGGCCCTTCATAGCCTTTGATCTTGAAAGTACCTTCTTCGATTTCGTACCCGGTGCAATCCGGGTTATTGCCACAGATATGGATCTTGTGGCTTTCATCCAGCAGATAGCTGTCCATCGCGGTTTTGCAGCGCGGACAACGACGTTTCTTGCGAAGCTCTCTGGATTCCGCATCCTCATCCTGTTCTACATCGAGAACCTCGTCACCCGCTATCAGATTCTTCGTATTCTTGCAGCGTTCTTTGGGCGGTAGCGCGTATCCGGAACACCCCAGGAAAACCCCGGTGCTGCCGGTGCGGATCTGCATGTTGCGTCCGCACTTGTCGCATTTTATGGACGTCTCGGTTGGCTGATTGCCCCGCATGCCAAATTCGGAGCCTTGAGCTTTGGCCAGCTTGTTGGAAAAATCGGAATAGAATTCGTCCAGCAGGTCCTGCCAGTTTCTTTTGCCTTCGGCGATGGCGTCCAATGACTGCTCCATGCTCGCCGTGAATCCGAAGTCCATCAAATCCTGAAAACTTTCGGTGAGACGTTCGGTCACAATATCGCCCATCTTGTCTGCATAGAAACGGCGGCTTTTTACATGCACGTAACCGCGCTCCTGGATAGTCGAGATAATCGCCGCGTAAGTAGACGGCCTGCCGATTCCCCGTTTTTCGAGCTCCTTCACCAGACTGGCCTCGGTAAAGCGTGCAGGTGGTTTAGTAAAGTGCTGGGTCGGTAGCAGCTTGATCAATGAAAGGATTTCGCCAATTTTGACGTCGGGTAAAATCCGGTCTTCATCACTTTTCTGCTGCGCAGGGAGAACCTTGAGATAACCGTCAAAGCGGATTACCCGGCCCTTGATCTTGAGCTGGTATTCCGCGGCTTCCACGGTGATTGTTGAACTGGTGAACTGCGCAGGCGTCATCTGACAGGCGACAAACTGTTGCCAGATGAGGCTATAGAGTCGCTCCGCGTCCCGGTCCATACCGCTTAATTGGTTTGGCTTTAGACTCACGTCGGACGGACGGATTGCCTCATGCGCCTCCTGCGCGCCTTCCTTGCTGGAATACTGATTGGGCGCATCGGGCAAATAACGCTGACCAAATGATTCGAGAATGTGCTCACGACAATTGTCCACGGCCTCTTTGCTTAGATTCGTCGAGTCGGTACGCATGTAGGTGATGTAGCCGGCTTCGTAAAGCCGCTGCGCAAGCATCATCGTTTTTTTAACGCCGAAGCTCAGCCGCGTGCTCGCCGCTTGCTGCAGAGTCGAGGTTATGAAGGGCGCGCCCGGTTTCGACTGCGTAGGCTTGTCTTCGCGCGCAATGACTTTGTACTGGGCAGGTTCAAGCGCTTTAACGGCTGCCTGCACTTCGTTGAGGGTTTTGGGTTCAAAATTGCTGTCGCGATACTTTTTGACTTCGAAGCGCGTCGACTGATTGTCGCTCGTATTCAAATCCGCCGCGAGATTCCAGTACTCTTCCGGGATAAACGCGCGTATCTCCCGCTCCCTTTCTGTGATCAACCGCACGGCGACCGACTGCACCCGACCGGCTGACAATCCGCGAGCAATTTTTTCCCAAAGCAGCGGCGACAGCATGTAACCGACAATGCGATCCAGAAATCGCCGGGCCTGCTGGGCATTGACCCGGTCGATATCGATTCGGCCTGGAGATTTGAATGCATTCTGAATTGCGGTCTTGGTAATCTCGTTGAAGACAACCCGGTGAAACCGCTGGCTGTCGCCCCCAATTGCCTCGCGCAGGTGCCAGGCAATGGCTTCTCCTTCCCGATCAAGGTCCGTCGCCAGATAGATTTCGTCAGCGCCTTCCGCCAGGCGTCTCAATTCCTCGACAACCTTCTCCTTGCCGGGAAGAATTTCATAATGCGCTTCCCAGCCATTTTCCGGATCAATTCCCATTCGCTTGATCAGTTGTTCCCGGGCTTTCTTGCGCTTGTGCTCAATTTTTTCTTCGCCTGACATCTTGCGGGTTTTCGCAGCCTGAGCTGCCCGGGCCTTCGGATCGGTCCCGCTGCTGGAGCCACTGGCCGGCAGGTCCCTGATATGACCCACGCTCGACTTGACTATAAAGTTGCCGCCCAGATACTTGTTGATTGTCTTCGCCTTGGCAGGCGACTCCACTATGACCAGTGATTTCCCCATTATGAGCCCACTTTTGTTGCTGGAGAGAGTAAGGAAGGCGCCCCGGTAATCGCTTCAATCGCCTTGCCGATCGGACTGAGATGGGTACACCGCTGTCTTGAACATCGTTCACGGCTTTACAACTGCTCCATCAAAATCAGGGCGCCTCGCGGCGCATCAGGTGCGCATATATAAGTCTTGCAACGGTTCAGGTCAAGTACGGACGTGACAAGGGCTCGCCGGGCACCCGCTTACAGGGGGCGAAATCATTGTCTGTGAGCTGTGGGGTCGAGGGCGCTTTTCACGGAGCTATTCACGCAACATCTTTCCGTTTACCCGCAGGCCAAGTCAGAGAGGAAGCAGCCGAATCCGGCCCGGCCCTCGGCGGCCTCGAGGGAAGTGTCCAATCTGTTTAACTGTTTCGGAAGGTGGAATCCGATTTCGCCGGCCCGTCTTCATGGTCCAGCTCCGTTCTTACAGATGGCCAGAGTTGCTCGCGCGCGCTGCCCAGCCACTGCTGGATCCTGTCCTGAGCCGACTCACCGCCTCTTTCGTCCCAGAAACAGCCCAGTCCCTGACTGTTACCGGCGATACCCTTGACCCCCTCGGGCAGCGCGGCAAGCTGCAAGCGCATATATTCAACTACTGCGGCAGTGGGTTCGACGCCGTTCTGCCAGTACCAAAAATCATTGATATGTATCTCGTGAGCGTAGCCCTTGCGTTCGAGGCACCAATCCCTGCCGGAATACGTGAAATTCCGTGTCGAAGGCCAAGGCAACTGGTACACCCCCAACTCTTCACCTTCGATATGTCCCAAGTGGACGCGAAGTCCAAGCGCAGATGCGCGCGCCCGCAGATGGGCGAGATTTCGTTGCCTCCTGGTCGGTTTTAGCATCAATATGGGCCCGGCAACCATGCACAGGGCGAGCAGCACTAACAATACCGGTAACCATGACATATCGATCCTCTATCCTGAAATTCAGCGGGCTGCGGTCATTCCCGGGTTGGGCGAACACAGTAAAAGATGAATCCTCGACTCCATTCATATACGCTTCCCTGCATCGTCCTGATGTTGCCCTTTCAGGAGCGGGTGGAAACGGTGGCTTTCCACCACTCCAACACTTCGAAAATGAGGAGCTCTGTCCATGAACAGTTACAAGCACATTCTCGTTGGACTTGATCTTTCCACTCGGGACGCCGAGAAAGTAACCGCAAAGGCCCTGGCCCTGGCGCAGTCACTGAGCGCAGACTTCAGCCTAGTGCATGTCATCGAGCCTCTGGCGTTCGCCTACGCCGGCGATATCCCTATTGATCTTACAGATACCCAGATTGTGATGGAGAATCACGCCAGCGAGACTTTGAAACGTCTTGCCAGTGCCTTGCCAATTGCGCCGCGGCAAATCCGGGTAGCCATCGGCAGCACAGCCGACGAGATCCACGCAATCGCTGAAGAAATCGGCGCCGACCTCATTCTGGTTGGCTCGCATGCGCGTCATGGATTGGCGCTGGTACTTGGATCCACAGCCTCAAGCGTGCTCAAGCATGCCGATTGCGACGTACTCGCGGTCCGGATCTGACCAGTTCCGACTCGTTCGAGTCAAGAGCGCCAGGCGAGACTGATCAGCGCATACCCTCCAGAGTCTCCCACCTTGCATAGTGGGCTTCGAGCTGCGACTGATATTGGTCGAGCCGTGCGGTTCGCTCACTGATGACGTCCGGCGCGTTCTGATAGAACTCTGGCGCGCCCAGTTCTTCAGTCAGCTGCGCGATAGCATTTTCCAGCTGCTCAATCTGGGCGGGCAGTGTTTCCAGTTCCCGCTGCAATTTGTAAGACAGCTTGCGATCCCGCGCGGGTGAAGCAACTTTCGACGGCATCGGGGTGGACACAGGAGCCTGCGCCTGGGGCCGGCTTCCCGGCCACTGACCGCCCTGCCGGAGCCAATCCTGATAGCCACCGACGTATTCTTTCACCACGCCGTCCCCTTCGAACGCGATGGTGCTGGTGACTACATTGTCGAGGAATTCACGATCGTGACTGACCAGCAACAATGTACCCTGATATGCGGTAAGCAGGTCTTCGAGGAGTTCCAGGGTCTCGACGTCCAGGTCATTCGTAGGCTCATCCATCACCAGCAGATTCGCCGGTTTACTGAACAGGCTGGCGAGCAGAATCCGGCTCCTCTCCCCCCCAGACAAGGCGCGCAGCGGCGTTCGTGCCCGCTCTCCGGTGAACAAGAAGTCGGCGAGATAACCCATCACGTGCTTTCTCTTTCCGTCGATCTCGATAAATTCGCGACCTTCGGCAATGTTGTCCACTGCGCTTTTGTCCAGATCCAGCTGTTCGCGCAGCTGATCGAAGTAGGCCACGGAAATTTTTGTCCCCAACGTCACAGTACCCTCGGCAGGCTGCAGCTGGCCAAGAATCAGCTTTAGAAGCGTGCTCTTGCCAATTCCATTCGGCCCGATAAGGCCAATCTTGTCGCCGCGCATGACTGTTCCAGTGAAATTCCGGATCAGGGGCCGCCCTTCCCAGCCAAATGATACGGACTCACAGCTTGCGACCAGTTTGCCTGAACGCATGTCCGCAGATACGGCGAGGCTGACCTCCCCCTGCCGCTCGATTCGCTGCGCACGTTCTGACCGCATTTTCTCCAGTGCACGCACTCTCCCCTCATTACGGGTGCGCCGCGCCTTGATACCTTTCCGAATCCACACTTCTTCTTCTGCGAGACGTCGGTCAAACAGGCTGTTGCTTTTTTCTTCGTCGGCCAGCAATTGCGCACGCAAGGCTTCAAACCCGGCGAAGTCTCCGTCCCACACGGTGAGCTTGCCGCGGTCCAGTTCCGACCAGCGGTTTGCAACGACCCGCGAAAATCGTCTGTCGTGGGAAATGAAAACGATCGCACCCGCAAATCCCAACAACTGCTTTTCCAGCCATTCAATGGCGACTATGTCCAGATGGTTGGTCGGCTCGTCCAGTAACAGCAGATCAGGATTGACCACCAGCGCCCGCGCCAGCGCCGCCCGACGCCGCCAGCCCCCGGAAAGATCACTCATTCGGGTCATGGCGGGCAGCTCCAGGCGTGTCAGTACCTGTTGGACCCGGTTCTGCGCGTTCCAGCCGTCATGAGCTTCGATTCGTTGCTGGACGCGGGCGAGTTCGTTCATGGATTCCGGATCGTGCCTGGCTGCGAGCACCTCAAATGCTTTGAGATCATCGCGCAGAGCGCCAAGGCCAGCCTCCACGAATTCATAAATGGTCGACGAGATCGCTGGCGGCAGTTCCTGGTCCAGGGAGGCGACCCGCAGACCGGGCATTTTCCAGATACTTCCCTGGTCTGTCTGGACACCGCCCTGAATGGTTTTCAGCAGTGTCGACTTGCCTACACCATTGCGACCCAGTACACACAGCCGGTCGCCTGCGCTTAGTGTAAGCCCAAGCGAATCGAAGATAATCTGTTCGCCATAATGGTGACTCAGCCCGTCAATCGTCAGTAATTGCATAATGTCCAACTAATAAATGTATGAATTAACCGGCCTGCACAAAGTCAATCGGATATCCGGCAAATAAATTCGCGAAGAATGCATGCCCGGGTCAGGCGGGTATGCATATTGCCGCATCTATAGCTAAAAAATCCATGCATTTACAGAGTTCCGATGGCACAAGCATCTGTTTTGAACAACACTTGATGTAACCCGCGTATACCGGTCATCCCAACGGAGATTCATCTTGATTCACCCCCGGTTTTTGTCTTTATGGTTCCGCTGGAGCCTGTCTGTCGCCATGACGCTCTGCATCAGCAAGAGTCTCGCGCAGCCTGTTGCACCTGTGGCGGACGCCCTGAAGGATCAGTTGGCCAGCCAGCGATTTCATTACCAGAAAGCCAAAATCGCACTTGCTGAAGGCAAGACTGCGGCGTACGAAATGCATCTTTCAAAGCTCGACGATTACCCGTTGAAGCAGTATCTCGAGTTCGCCAGGCTCCGAAAAAATCTGACCCAGCTTCCGTTGGCGGAAGTAGATTCGTTCCTGGCCACCTATCAGGACAGTTTTCTGGAAAGTCGTCTGCGCAGTCATGTCCTGGCAATGCTGGCGTCACGTCAGAAATGGTCGGATTTTCTCCGCTATTACAAACAGGCCGATGGTGAACAGTCGGCCGAGCTTCTGTGCCATTCCTTCACCGCCCGTTTGCACGCATCGGATCAAACCGTGCTCAACGAGATAGCCCCGGTCTGGACGGTTGGCAAGTCGCAGCCCAAGGCCTGTGACCCGGCGTTCGCCAGGTGGCGGGCAGCCGGGCATCAAACCGAAGACCTCGTATGGCAGCGGATGCATCTGGCAATTCAGAACAACGAGACCGGATTAGCCCGGTACCTGTCGACTCTTTTGACCAGCCGGAAGGCCTTGGGTGAACTGTATCTGAAAGTTCATGCCCAGCCTCAGCTGGTAACCAATCGTAGCCTGTTCGCCGGCCACGACGTTGAAACACAGCAGATAATCGTGCACGGGATTCAACGGCTGGCGCTGAAAAAGCCCCTTGATGCCCTGAAACACTGGGAACTCTATGAAGCACAGCAACTATTTCCGGATGAATTGAGTCTTCAGGCCAAGCTGGTGGTGGTGAAGCGCCTGATTCGTGAAGGCTATTCCCATCAGGCACAACAGATTCTCAGCTATTCGCACAGTCTGCGTGCCCAGAACCTGGTGGAAGAAATTATCCGGGAAGCGTTGGCAAACCAGGATTGGTCCAGAGTCAACGACAGCATACTGCTGCTGGATGAAGAAAATCAGGCCAGTGAACGCTGGCAGTACTGGCGCGCCCGCACGCAGGATCAACTGGCCACACGTTTCAAGGATTTCCGTCCTTCGCAGGAAGTTTATGAAGCGCTTGCGGAGAACCGCAGTTTCTACGGGTTTCTTTCAGCCGATCTGCTGCGGCGCGGCTACGCCCTGGTGGATGATTCCCGCCCCATTGATCCGCGCATCCGTCACTATGTCGCGGAGCTGGATGGCATGCGGCGAATCCATGAGCTCTGGACCACGGGCAGTGTTGTTGAGGCAAGCTATGAGTGGATATTCATCACCCGTCAGCTCAACAGCGATGAGCTCCTGGCTGCCGGCGAGCTGGCGCGGGACTGGGGCTGGTATAACAGCGGCATTCGCGCCATGATCAGCGGCGACTTGTGGAACCAGCTTACCGTGCGCTTTCCGCTGGCATATCAGGAACAGATCATAAAGGTCGCCTCTGACACCCAGGTGGAGCCCACTTTCATTTATGCGATCGCTCGCCAGGAGAGCGCTTTCGATGAGCGCGCCAAATCACCGGTGGGCGCCATGGGACTTATGCAGTTAATGCCGCAAACCGCACAGTTCACCGCCAAAACCTACGGCTTCAAGCATACGGCGCCCAGCGATCTGCTGGATGCCGAACACAACATGCGGCTAGGTGGCCACTACCTTAAACATCTTCTGGGCAAATTTGATGGCAACCGGATTCTCGCTGCCGCCGCATACAATGCGGGTCCGCACCGCGTCAATCGCTGGCTGAGCGAAACGGGCAAAGAGCGGCCGTTTGATGTGTGGATTGAAACCATCCCCTATTTCGAAACCCGGCATTACGTGCAGAACGTTCTGTGTTTCTCCGTAATCTATGGCTATCGCATGGGGCAGCCGGTACGCTTCGTTTCAGAGACTGAGGCCAGCAGCTCCCTGTAAACCAGGGCGGGAGACCGCCCTTCACTTCACGGGCCACGCTTGCCCCGGGTTTGCTACCTGAATGCCCGGGGCCCCAGCCCAACTCTGATGCATGCGTCTTTTGCAATCTGATCTGCAGTCTGAATCCTGCGAATCCGGACCTATCACCCAACTGTCACATTTATCGGTCCTCTTGATGACCTCTGGTTGTTGAGCCGGGCTTGGCTTTGCAGTAGATTTAGCTACCGACCACCATCGACCGATTCAGAGGAGGAACAATGCTGCAACGACCCGCATTGCTTCCTTCCCAGGGCGAATATGAGCCAGCAGTACATGTTTTTTCTGACGTCGCCACCACTGAACCGCCTTTTGAAGTCGCCGTTGCGCGCACTGGTTACAGCCAGCCACACCAGGTTTGAACAATGGGGCACGTGACACCGCTGTTTGCCCGTCAACCGATTTTCGACCGCAATCTGAATGTTGTTGCCTACGAATTGCTGTTTCGCGACGGGCTCGATACCTTTGCCAGAACGCCCGACGGCGATCAGGCCACATCCCATGTTCTGCTGTACGCCTTTGGTCAGCATCGCATCCAGGAGATAACCGGCAAGCTACCTGCCTACATCAATTACACGCGTCATTGGCTGTTATATCCGCCGCCTTTGCCACCGAACCAGCTGGTGATTGAAATCCTCGAAGACGTAAAGCCCGACGATCAGGTTCTCGAAGCCATTGCAGAACTGCGTAAACAAGGCTACAGGATCGCCTTGGACGATTTTTTCCTGAATCCCGATACCCTGCGGCTTCTGGTTCTGGCAGACATCATCAAGATTGATGTGCTCGCCCTGGAGGAGTCGAAATGGCGGCCCTACGTCGAATACTTGAGACCTCATGGCGTCAAGCTACTGGCCGAGAAAATTGAATCTTACGAGATGTATGAACAGTGCAAGCAGCTGGGGTTCGACTATTTCCAGGGCTATTTTCTGTCCAAACCCCATACCATCCAGGGGTTCAAGCTGTCGGACAGCAAAAATCGCATTGTGCAATTGCTCGCCGTGCTGACCAACCCCGGAGAGAGTCCCGAACGGATATTGGCTACCCTCGCTGCCGATGCCCCGTTTTCTGTCCAGCTTCTCAAGCTGATTGACACGGTGCGCCCCCCTGGTTCCCCGGCTATAAACACGCTCGAAGAGGCACTGCATCGGCTAGGACTTGCCCAACTGCGCCACTGGGCTTCGTTCCTGGCTCTGAACAGCGAGTCGCATAAGCCGACCGAATTGTGGAGCATGTGCCTGACCCGCGCCAAGTTCTGCGAAATGGTAGGTGCCAGGGTGGGCGATCAGACTTTGGCAGATCAATGCTTCACGGTGGGCACCCTGTCCATGTTCGACGCCATCCTCGATGTCCCCATGAGAATACTCCTGGCAAGCCAGAGCTTGCCGCATCATCTTTCCGTGGCGCTCAGCGAACACGCCGGCCCCGTCGGGGCGGCCCTTGCCCTGGTGATGGATGTAGAGAAAGCGAACTGGGCGGGGGTGCAGCGGAACCTATATATAAAGGACGGCATCTTGTCGGACAGCGATATCACCGATTGTTACACTGCCGCCCTGAGCTGGGCGCATCAAATTATCCACATGTACCATCCCGATATTTTCCCCTGACGGATTCGGAACCGGGCCAGATCAACCGTGCTCTGCCAGCCAGGCAAGCAGACGGGACAGGTCGAACGGCCAGCCGAGTTCGGCGCCCGTGGCACAGCTTCTTACTACAGGGATCTGCACGCCGTATGTTTCCACGAGCGCTTCGTTCTCTGCGATGTCCACTACCTCCCAGGCTAGCGGAGTACGCGTAGCCGCCTTTTGCAGCAGTTCGGCGGCCAGTTCGCAAAGATGACATCCCGCCGTCGAATACAGCAGGAATTGCCGGGCAGAGGTTGCCCCTCCCGGATCGATTTCAGGCATAGCGCACCAGATAGAAAAACGCACCCAGAGTCACGCAGGCCACCGTAAGAAAACCCAGAAACAGTGACGCCATGGAGCCTTGCTGTCTGACAGACCCTCTGGCTTCTGACACAATCCTCTGCTGCCCGTGCTTTTTTTTGAGTTTCGGCGGGATTTTGCTGGATGAGACTGAAAGAGGAGCCTCCTCCACGTTGGCGTTCCCAGGCGCTGGCCTGGCCGCAAACCGCAGGCTGGTGTACTCTTCCTGACCGGTTGTTTCATAGCGGTGACATACGCGGAAGCTGAGCGTATCGAAGCGGACTTCATCTCCAATGTGCGCACGGGATTTCGTGACGGCCTGCCGGTTCAGAAATGTACCGTTGACGGAGCCGAGATCTTCAATCTCCAGATAGGTCTCCTTGACCCGAATGCGGGCATGTCGACGCGACAGATGCGCGACCGCCAACGTCACGTCGCAGTCTTTAGCGCGACCAACTATGATTTCGCCCCGGACGGGATACTGCTTGTTGGACAGCGCGGTCGTCGTGCCTTGCAGATACCAGCCGTTGAGCGCGCCATTACCGGCATCGCCCCCGGATTCCTGACGCTTCAGACGCGAATCGGTGATGGAGAGTACGGTGTCGCCCACGCGGATTTTGAAGCCGTGTTCAAGCTGGATTGCATCCTGAACCGGTTGATCATTCACGGAGATCAAATGGTTGGCATTGGGAATCAACTGCACCACATCGTCATTCACCAGCAGTTCCGCGTGTTGCGTGGCGGCGGCCGGGTCGCGTAGCCAGATGTCGCAACTGCGGTCGGAACCTATCGAATAGCGCTGTTTGACAAGCCACACCGGTGGTCTTTGTGAACTGGTAAAACTGACCTGCAGCATAAGCTTCTGTCACTCCCTTTACGAATGGGGCCGATTTTCGCCGAGAAGCCCCCCCTGTTCAAGCCAATTGATTCAAAAACTTGCGCTGGATGGCAGCATGATTTCAAGGGGGAGTTGCTGACCTGGGGGAAAATGCTGACACGCACTGTCGATATGATGCGACAATTGCCGGTACGTTTTGAACCAATGCCTTTACGTTCGCGGCTCTTCGCCACTGCGTGGCCGAACAAAGCGCCAATGAAAACCGTGTAAGCCTGAACTATAAAAATGTTTTACCCGGGAGCTACCGACAGGTCATGCCGACAAGCAAGCATTCCTCCGCCACCGACATTGGTCTGCACCGCAAAAACAATGAAGATGCCTTGCTGAGCAACAGTATTCTGGGCCTGTGGCTTATCGCGGACGGAATGGGCGGTCACGAAGCCGGGGAAGTTGCCAGCGAAATTGCAGTGTCGACGATTCGTTCTTCAGTGCTGGCGGGGCATTCGATTACAAGTGCCATCCAGCGAGCTCATGCCACCATCCTCGCAGCCTCTGCTCGCGGCATCGGCAAACCGGGCATGGGATCGACAGTCGTCGCCCTTAAAAACAAAGGTGACCGCTATCAGATCGCCTGGGTCGGTGACAGCCGCGCATACCTGTGGCGCAAGGAAGCGGATGGCCCTGTTTTGTCCCAGCTCACGACAGATCACTCCTATGTTCAGCTGCTTTATCAGTCCGGCCTCATTCAGGCAAACGAAATGACCACCCATCCTGAGCGCAATATCATCACTCAGTGCCTGGGATCGCTTGAACTGGACAAGGTCGTGGTGGACTCTCTGGAACGAGAATGGCAACCCAATGAGCGCGTACTGCTATGCAGCGACGGTCTGACTGACGCCGTCAGCGATAACCTGATCTGCCAGATTATCGACAAACACACTGACGTTGAGTCGGCCGTCAACGAACTGGTGCTGGCCGCCCTCGACAATGGTGGACGGGATAATATTTCGCTGATTCTACTGGAGAAGCCGGAGAGCTGGCTCAACAATCTGCTTAACGTTGCATACCGGGTGATCAATACCCTTATTCCGGGCCGTCAGGAGACGTGAAAGCTCTGGCCCGTTGCCAGATCAGCTGACCAGCCCTTCGGGATTTGCTCCCTGCGCCGATTGTTGTGCCTGCCACAGGCGAGCGTAGCTGCCACCCGCCTGCAGCAACCGGGCGTGACTACCCTGCTCAACCACCTGACCGCGATCCAGTACGATTATGCGATCGGCATTCATTACGGTGGACAAGCGGTGCGCGATAACCAGCGTGGTATGACTCTGGGCCATCTCATCCAGCGCCAGACTGATAGACTGCTCGGAGTGAACATCCAGCGAGGATGTTGCCTCGTCGAATATCAGAAACGGCGGATTTTTCAGGAGCACCCTCGCGATGGCGATCCGCTGTTTTTCACCACCCGAGACTTTCAGACCCCGTTCACCCACCCGCGTCTGCCAGCCTTGAGGAAGTGAATCGATAAAGCTGTTCAAATGCGCACGCCGCGCCGCTTCGTGGATGGCCGCCGTAGTTGCGATGGGCTGGCCATAGGCAATGTTGTATTCGATGGACTCATTAAAGAGCACCGTATCCTGCGGCACCACGCCCATGACCTGGCGCACGCTGTCCTGGGTGAAAGACCTGATATCGCGGCCGTTAATCAGAATTTGACCCTCATCGGCATCGTAAAAACGAAACAGCAGACGGGCAATGGTGGATTTTCCGGCGCCGCTTGCCCCGACAATTGCCGTCTTGCGTCCAGCTTCGATGACAAAACTGACCCCGTGCAATATGCGGCGATCTTCCTTGTAGCCAAAAACCACGTTCCGAAACTCGATCTCGACATTGCCCTGCCCGGTCCACTCCAGGGGCTGCGCATCGGGAGCGTCGGTCACCCGAGGACTGATTTTGAGAAGTTCGAACATTTTTTCAATGTTGATCAGGGCCTGCCGGATTTCACGATAGACAAAACCCAAAAAATTCAGAGGTATGAAAAGTTGGATTGTATAGGCGTTGATCATCACGAAATCGCCCAGAGTCAGAGACCCGTCGGCCACGCCGTGAGCCGCCATCACCAGCATGGCGGTTACCGATGCGGCGATGATGAATGCCTGCCCTGAATTGAGCGCCGACAGCGATAGACGGGTGTTGATACGCGCCTGTTCCCAGCCGCTCAGATGCCGGTCATATTCCCGGATTTCATGGGCTTCGTTATTGAAATACTTAACGGTTTCGAAGTTGAGGAGGCTATCGATGGCGCGGGTGTTCGACTGGCTGTCCCGCTCATTGGCTTCGCGCACGTACTTGCTGCGCCACTCTGTGACAACCACAGAAAATCCCACATAGGCGCCGACGGCCAGCAAAATTCCCAGGGCGTATCCCACGGAAAACTGTGCCATCAAAATCGCCGCCACCATCGCTATTTCGATGAGGGTCGGCAAGATATTGAATACCAGAAACCGCATCAGAAAGCTGATCCCCGAAGTTCCCCTTTCTATATCGCGGGATAGACCTCCGGTCTGCCGGGAAAGGTGAAACTCGAGATCCAGGTGGTGCAGGTGGGAAAAAACTTTCAGACCTACCCGGCGCATGGCGCGCTCGGTGACGCGCGCAAAGACCGCGTCCCGCATCTCGCCCAGGAAAACGGAGAAAAAGCGCAGGGCGCCATAACCCAGCAGCAGTGCGACGGGCACTACAATCAGAGCCGCGGTGCCGCTGCCGGACCCACTTCCTGGATTCCCGTCGAGACTGTCCACAATCAGCTTCAAAACCCACGGCATGGCGACCGTGGCAATTTTGGCGCCTATCAGAAAAGTCAGCGCCAGTAATACGCGACCCTTGAACTCAAAGAGAAAGGGTGTGAGCGACTTGAGGACGCCCAGTCGCGGGATGGCGTCTGGATCGGTGTTGTAGGAGCTAGGTCGCAAAAGGAGAGTCCATCTAAACGGCGCTTACCCGTAACCGCTCTTTCAGCGTCTTGATGGCGTCCCGGATCTGGGCCGCCTTTTCGAATTCCAGGTTCCGCGCCGCTTCCTGCATGCTCGATTCCAGTTGCCGTATTTGAGCCCAGACATCGCGTCCCGGCTCCAGATTCAGATAGTCCGCACCACCCTCCGCAACTCTGCGTTTCTTGCCCACCTTCGCACCCGGCACCCTCGCGCCCTCCATGATGTCCGCCACGTTCTTGCGTATCCCCTGCGGTGTAATGCTGTGCTCAAGGTTAAAAAGAACCTGCTTCTCCCGCCGCCGCCGCGTTTCGTCCAGTGCGCGCTGCATGGATCCTGTCACCCGGTCGGCATAGAGAATCGCTCTGCCGCGCACGTTGCGAGCGGCTCTGCCGATGGTCTGGATCAGGGAGCGGTCGGATCGGAGGAAGCCCTCCTTGTCAGCGTCGAAAATCGCCACCAGAGAGACTTCCGGCATATCGAGCCCTTCTCGGAGCAGGTTGATACCGACCAGCACATCGAACTCGCCAATGCGCAGGTCGCGAATGATCTCCACCCGCTCTACCGTGTCGATATCCGAGTGCAGATAGCGCACCTTCACCTGGTGCTCCATAAGATATTCCGTCAGGTCTTCTGCCATGCGTTTGGTGAGTACGGTAATCAGAACCCGGTCGCCTTCGGCGACAGCCGCACGGATTTCCGAGATGCAGTCATCGACCTGGGTGGTCGCGGGGCGGATTTCCACCTCCGGGTCCACAAGCCCTGTCGGCCTCACCACCTGCTCAATCACCTGACCAGCGTGGGCCGCTTCATAATGCGCCGGCGTCGCGGATACAAAAATCATCTGAGGCGCCAACCGTTCCCATTCATCAAAGCGCAGGGGTCTGTTATCCAGCGCTGACGGAAGCCGGAAGCCGTACTCAACCAGTGTCTCCTTCCGGGAGCGATCACCTTTGAACATGGCCCCGATCTGAGGAATGGTCACGTGCGATTCGTCGATCACCAGCAGTGCCTCCGACGGCAGGTAGTCGAACAGCGTCGGGGGCGGTTCGCCCGTCGGACGTCCGGACAGGTAGCGCGAATAGTTCTCCACGCCATTGCAATAGCCCAGCTCCTGCATCATTTCAACGTCATATTTTACCCGCTGCTCCAGCCGCTGCGCTTCGACCAGCTTGTCATTCGCGCGGAGGTATTCAAGTCGTTCGCGCAGTTCAACCTTTATCTGTTCAATGGCCTCGAGAATGCGGCTTCGCGGGGTAACGTAATGGCTTTTTGGATAGATCGTGTAGCGCGGCTGCTTGCTGAATATTTCTCCCGTCAGCGGATCAAAAATGGAGATGCTTTCAATCTCGTCGTCGAACAGTTCCACCCGTACAGCCCGATCTTCGGAGTCTGCCGGAAATATGTCGATAACGTCGCCACGCACGCGATAGCTGGAACGATGAAAATCCGCATCGTTTCTTTTGTATTGCATTTCCGCCAGGCGCTGCAGAATCTTTCTCTGGTCAGTTTTATCCCCCCGGACCAGATGCAGCACCATCTTGTGATAAGCCTCGGGGTCACCCAGACCGTAAATGGCGGAGACAGTGGCAACGACAATCGCATCGCGACGCTCCATCAGCGCCTTGGTCGCGGACAGACGCATCTGCTCAATATGTTCGTTGACGGATGAATCTTTCTCGATAAACGTATCCGACGACGGAACATAAGCTTCCGGCTGGTAATAGTCGTAGTAGGACACGAAATATTCAACGGCGTTGTCGGGAAAAAATTCCTTGAATTCACCGTAGAGCTGGGCTGCGAGCGTCTTGTTATGCGCCATGACCAGGGTGGGTCTCTGCACATTGGCGATAACATTGGCAATGGTGAAGGTCTTGCCCGAGCCGGTGACGCCCAGCAGGGTCTGGTGCGCCAGCCCGGCGGCGATGCCGGCTGTCAAATCCCGGATGGCCGCAGGCTGATCGCCGGCCGGTTGATAATCACTGTTTACGCGAAAGACTTCGTTCATAAGGATTTACTTTAGGGTAAACGGGTGCCTTGTGCTGCAGATGATAGCAGCGGTGTATACGCGCATTGCGTTCAAAATCCTTATCGATTGTCTGCGCAGTTACATCTTCTACGGCATAGTCCGACAGCGCGTCTGCATCCAGCCTGAAACTCCTGAGATTGGTCGAAAAATACAGCACACCGCCGGGGTTGAGCAGCTCCATGCAACGGTCAATCAGCCGCACGTGGTCACGCTGCACATCCAGCACATCATCCATCCGCTTGGAATTCGAGAAGGTGGGTGGATCCAGCATGATCAGGTCAAAGCGCTCGCGACACGACTCCAGCCAGCGCAGACAGTCGGCCTGCTCCAGCTGATGCCGGGCCGAGCGGATATTATTCGCATCGAAATTGCGTCGGGCCCAGTCAAGGTAGGTGCGGGACATGTCGACACTGACGCTGCTGCGAGCACCCCCAAGCACTGCATGCACTGTAGCGGTTGCGGTGTAACAGAAGAGGTTTAGAAAATCCTTGTCACGGCTTTCCGCAGCAATTCTCATGCGCAGTGGACGGTGATCAAGGAACAGGCCGGTGTCCAGGTAGTCATGGAGATTGACCAGAAAGATACAATTGCCCTCCTTGACAGAAAACACCGTGTTCTTGCGCTCTGCGACCGGTTTGTCGCCAGACGAGCCGCCCCGGCTTTTCTGACGCTGTTTAAGTACCAACTCGTGCAGGGGAACGCCCAATGCCACTGCGGTCGCCTGCAGCAGATCGCGCCAGCGGGTCTGGGCTTTAATCGGGTCCACGGTTTTCGGCGCTACGTACTCCTGCACATGGACCCGCCCGGCGTAAACATCGATGGCTGCCGCGTATTCCGGCAGATCCGCATCGTAAAGCCGGTAACTTTCAATGGCGTTTTTCTGCAACCACGGGTGCAACTTCTTCTGATTTTTACGCAACCGGTTCAGGACCATGACGGCGCCTTCGGACAGGTCGGACTCCGCCACCGTATCATCCCGCAGCCGTGCCTGCTCAGCGCTCTTGAGTTCGTAGATCAGCAGCTGCCCGGCAAGCGCTCCGTTGAACATCTGGTATTTCTTCTCCGATCGCAGCCGCATTTCCTGAGCGAGCTCTTCGTTCGCAGTAAACACGGCGAGTCGCCACCCGGGACATTGCCCTTTGCTGACCGCAGCGAGCACCCGGTAGTCCTCTTTCAGATCTTCCTTTTCTCCGAGTCGCTGGCCGTAAGGCGGGTTGCAGATCATCAGTCCGCGCTGGTCGCGCACTGACTCGCCCAGGGACATCCGGCTAACATTCTCACAGTAAACCTCAGCTCGATCTTCCAGGCCCGCCGCCACGAGGTTGCGTTTCGCCAGTGCGACGATATTCGGATCCTGGTCCATGCCAATGGCCCGGACCCCGGAACTGGCCAGTCCTGCTTCGCGACGCTCCATGGCTTCCTGACGAAGCGATGACCACAGGGCCGGCTCATGGCCCCGCCATCGTTCAAATCCAAAACGCTCCCGCAGCAGCGCCGGCGCCACGTCACCCGCCATCCATAGACCCTCGACCAGGAGGGTACCGGAACCGCACATGGGATCGACCAGGGGGGCATTGTCTGCCGCCAGCGCCGGCCACCCGGCTCGCATCAGTATGGCCGCGGCGAGATTTTCTTTCAGCGGCGCCTCCCCCTGCCCGCGCCGGTAGCCACGACGGTGCAGGCTCTCGCCCGAGAGGTCGAGCGCAATGCTCACTCGATTTTTCGCCAGGCGTACGTTGACTCGCAGGTCCGGGCTGTCCCTGTCCACTCGCGGACGCTCCCCGAGCTTTTCGGTAAAGCGGTCGACGATCGCGTCCTTGACACACATGGCGCCGAACTGCGAATTGTTGATTGCTTCGTTGGTGCCAATAAAATCGACCAGAAAACTGTTCTCAGGCAAAAAATGCTGCTCCCAGGGAATTGCGAAGGCGGCCGCGTAAAGGTCGTCGCGGTGACCGATCGCTTTGGACGGCCCTTCGCCCAGCTGTAACAGCACCCGGTTGGCCAGGCGAGACCAGAGGCATATCCGGTAGATCTGGATCAGTTCAGCGTCTGATGCAACGCCAGCAACGGTCAGTTGGGTGACGGTTACCCCCAATTCTTCGAGTTCGGTCTTGAGAAGTTCTTCCAAGCCCTTGGGGCAGGTAACAAATATTGATTGCATCGGGTTTCTTAATGATTAAATGTGATATGGAAAGCAACGGGTAGAAGTAATAAATCGTTCACATAATAAACCTGCTTTGCTTAAATGTCCGCTCGAACGGCCCCGCACGCAGCAGCAATTCGATAATTGAGTCCGCAATTGACCCGATTTTCCCGTCCGGTCTGCGTTGTGATTCCGTTCCATGTCGCCGCCACTTCCCGACGCCGCGGCACTTCCATAAAGCAGGCAACCGCATAACTTACCTTTGTTAAATCCAACAAGAGGCAATTCCAGTTATGAGAAGTCAAAAGCGCAGCCAAATCGAGCGAGCATTCCACAAAGGCTATCAGGCCGCAATGTATGGCAAGTCCTGGAGCAACTGTCCGTATGAGGCGGGTTCATGCCGGCAGATCTGGATGAGTGGCTGGCGAGAAGGCAGGGAAGATCACTGGAACGGCCTGAACCAGATGGCCCAGTTGCAGAAACTGAATAACCTTTAAGAGAAGCACCCCGGGGCCAGCGGCCCTGCTCTGCTCGACTTGCGGACATCTGTGCCGTGAAATGAATCAACTCCCTCCCGCCGCCCGCCGGCTGACAGATCCTGATGGATCTATGATCAAGGTATTCACTTGAATGCCTTGATCGACTCCTTTATCAATCCCGGTCCGCGATAGATGAAGCCGCTGTAGAGCTGCACGAGGGTGGCGCCCGCCGTGGTTTTGGCTCTGACGTCAGCGCCATTCATAATGCCGCCGACGCCAATAATGGGCACTTCCCGATTCAGGCGTCGGGCGAGCACCTTGACCACCTGAGTCGATTTCTGGAACAGCGGCTGGCCGCTGAGTCCCCCTGCTTCAGCGGCAAAGGCAGAACTTTGCACCCCTTCCCGGCTGACGGTGGTATTGGTCGCGATCACACCATCCATGTCTGTTTCGAGCAGGCAGTCGCCGATGCTGTATATCTGTTCGTCCGACAGGTCGGGGGCGATTTTCACAACCAGCGGCACATACTTGCCCGATGCGTCATGAAGGAGTTTCTGACGGTACTTCAGACCATTCAGCAAGGTTTTGAGGTTTTCTCCGAATTGCAGATCGCGCAGCCCGGGGGTGTTGGGTGAGGAGATATTGACCGTAATGTAATCCGCGTGGTCGTACACGGCGTCCAGGCAATACAGGTAATCGTCAAGCGCATGTTCCTCCGGCGTTGCCTTGTTCTTGCCAATATTGATTCCCAGCACGCCCTTGTAGCGCCGTTTCTTGACCTTGCCTACAAGATAGTCCACGCCCTTATTGTTGAATCCCATCCGGTTGATGATTGCATTGTGCTCGGCCAACCGGAACATGCGTGGCGGATCATTGCCGGGTTGCGGCTTGGGCGTGACTGTTCCGATTTCTATGAAACCGAAGCCCAGAGCGCCAAGGGCGTTAAAATAATCGCCGTTTTTATCTAGCCCCGCGGCGAGACCGACTGGATTGGGGAAATTCAGCCCCATCACATTCAGCGGGAAATAAGGCATGTCGTCGACCAGCTTGAGCACACCAAGCCTGTCGGCGGCACCCAGCCAATCCAGGGATAATTCGTGACTGGTCTCCGGAGAAAAACTGAAGAGAAGTTTGCGAGTGAGGGAATACATTCGAGGGACCGATTCTGCGCATTGGCGCAAATCATACTCGATTTTCAGCGACGAGAAAAACGAGCTCTTCCCAATGTCAGCGGACCTGCGGACCTATTCGGTAAATCCCGCTGAACTTCCCCAGCTCGTTGAATTCAATCCGGAATCGGCCATGGATACCGTCATGTTCGACAAACGGACGCAATATATTTGCCGGAAACCGGATCGAGCGGCCTTCTGAATCGACCGCCCATACCGTTTTACCCGGCCCCTGATATGCCTTTACATATTCTTCGGGACCGATGTTTACGGTTACTGTCACTGCCTGAGTCACCGCTGAATCCTCCCCTTCAGCCAGCCGGGAGGCCGGATGGCCGGCTCCACTCCGGGCTGCCGGCAAGATCTACCAGTTCCTTCACGGCGACGGAAAACATCGCGAAATCACCGCCCGTCGAATTTTCCAGATCAGTGACCATTGCCAGCCAGCGTTTGCCCGTGTTGCTGGTCAGCTGGAGCCAATCTTCAGCCGGAGGCACCGCACCCCTCTGCCGGGCTTCGACCAGACGCAGTGCAAGTTTGCGCAGCTGCTTATCCAGATCATCGAGAAACGCTTCACGGGCGAGGGCCTGCCAGGAGGATTCCACCTTCACCTCTGAGAGTCGGGAGGCGAAGCTGTGCAGCCGGAGCTGTTCGTAAAGCGTTACAAATACCCCCATGACCTCCTTGACCGGCGCGCCGGTAATGCGGGCGACTTCCACAACGCTCAGTCCCGAGTAGAGATTTCCGGGCATCACCAACTGGGCCAGCCATGGCTCTTCAATTCCAAAGCCCGCCAGGGCCTTGCGGCGCTCGAGCCAGGACTGCCTAGCCTCGGCATTCAGGATGGCGGTCGCCTCCGCATTGACGATCCTGATCCCCTCCTTGAAAAAGTCTACTTCGTCGGACGGTTTAATCCGGTTGTGACGGTTTCTCAGCAGCCAGCGGGCACCCCGCCGGATGCGGCGGACCATATTGGCGAACAGTGTCAATTGAGTCTCGGCAGGCAATACCGTATCAAGCGTCTTCATGTAGCGCCTGAATTCTTCGAAATCAAAGATATCTTTGGCGACCATGAAGGCGATGGCCACCTCGTGGCAGGAAGCACCCGTGGAAGCTGTCAGTCGATGTGCGCCAGTAATCCCCAGGGAATTCACCAGATCGTTGGCGACCTGGGTAGCCACAATCTCCTTGATCAACCGATGTTCCACGATTTTTTCAGGAAAGCGCTCGGCGATAGTGGCCGGAAATGCCGTGCGTGCCGCACTGCGGGCGTAAGGGTCGGCGGCAATGTCTTCGTCGATCAGAATTTCTTTGAGTACCACCTTGGAATAGCACATCAATACCGCCAGCTCAGGCCGGGTCAGAGGGATGCCTTTGGTGCCGCGCTCGTTCAGCTCCTCGTCCCGGGGCAAATATTCCAGCGCGCGGTCCAGTTTGCCCTCACCCTCAAGATACTGGATAAATCGCCGGTGCTCGTTGATGCGAGCCGTGCCCTGGTGGCGCGCCACGCTCAGGGCCAGTGTCTGCCGGTAGTTATTGCGCAAGACCAGGCTTGCCACCTCGTCCGTCATGCTCGCCAGCAGGCTGTTGCGCTGCTTGGGCGTCAGATCGCCCGCTGCAATCAGTTCATCCAGGAGAATCTTGATATTGACCTCATGGTCAGAGCAATCCACCCCTGCAGAGTTGTCGATAAAATCGGTATTGCAGGCGCCCCCGCCAAGCGCGTACTCCATTCGGCCGAGCTGCGTCATGCCCAGGTTGCCGCCCTCGCCGATGACCCGACAACGCAGCTCACCGCCATTGACCCGCACCGCATCGTTGGCCTTGTCACCGGCCGCTGCATGGGTTTCGGTCGCGCTTTTTACATAAGTGCCGATACCGCCGTTCCAGAGAAGATCCACGGGCGCTTTGAGGATTGCGGACACCAGGTCGTTTGGCGCCAGACGATCTGCATCCACACCGAGCAGCCGCTGCATCTGCGGCGTCAGAGCAATCGATTTGGCCGAGCGTGAAAAAACTCCACCCCCTTCGGAAATCAGGCGCTCATCGTAATCTGCCCAGCCGGTCCTCGGAGTTTCAAACAGACGTTTGCGCTCCGCGAACCCGGCTGCCGGATCCGGCGACGGATCCACAAAGATGTGCAGATGATTGAATGCGGCCACCAGCCTGATGCGATCTGAGCGCAGCATACCGTTGCCAAACACGTCGCCGGACATGTCACCGATTCCGACAACCGTAAACTCGTCCTTCTGAACGTCAATCCCCAATTCGCGAAAATGCCTTTGCACCGAAATCCAGCCACCGCGGGCGGTGATGCCCATTTTCTTATGGTCATAACCCTGACTGCCGCCGGACGCAAAAGCGTCACCGAGCCAGTGCCCGTATTCCAGAGATATGGCGTTGGCCGTATCGGAAAAGGTCGCGGTACCCTTGTCTGCCGCCACCACCAGATATGGATCCGGGGGGTCCCGGCAGATGACCCCTTTGGGTCCCACCAGTTCGCTGCCCACATAATTGTCCGTGAGGTCGAGCAGTCCGCGGATGAAGATTTTGTAACAGCTGACCGCTTCGGCCGCAATCTCGTCGCGACTACCGCTGGACGGCAGACATTTCGCCACAAACCCGCCCTTGGCGCCGGTCGGCACAATCACCGCATTTTTTACCTGCTGCGCCTTGACCAGCCCAAGCACTTCCGTGCGATAGTCCTGCAAGCGATCAGACCAGCGAATGCCGCCGCGGGCAACCCTTCCACCGCGCAGATGCACGCCTTCAACGCGCGGAGAATAAACAAATATTTCAAAAAGTGGTTTGGGTTTGGGGATATCGCTCAGCTCTCGAGGCGAGAATTTGAAAGACAGATATTCTTTCTCCTGGCCTTCGCCGTTCTTCTGATAAAAATTCGTCCGCAGAGTTGCGGATATGAATTCGTAATAGCGACGTAGAATCTTGTCCTCATTGAGATTCTGGATGGCTTCCAGACCCTGCAGAATTTTATCGCGCAGCCGCTGGATGCGCGCCTGAGCTTTTTCTTCATCTTCATTGAGGCGCGGTTCGAAGTTGGCCTTGAACAAGGCAACCAGATTACGGGTCACTTCCAGCTGGCTGGCCAGAGTGTCGGCAATATATTCCTTGCTGAAATTGAAGGCGGTCTGCTTCATGTACGCAGCGTAGGCGCGGAGCATCACGACTTCCCGCCAGTTCAGGCGGGCCCCGAGGACCAGGCGATTGAACGCGTCGCTTTCAGCCTTGCCGTGCCAGATGGCTGCGAATGCAACCTCGAACAGCTTGCTTACCGATGCCACTTCCAGCTGCGTGTTCAGACTGAAATTCAGATCAAATTCGTGCATCCAGACAATACCGCCATCCTGCTTGCGAATTTTGAACGGATGTTCTCCAAGCACTCTCATGCCCAGGTGTTCCAGCACCGGTATCACATCGGATAGCTCGAGCTGGATATTCAGGCGCATTACCTTGAAACGCATCCGGCTTTTCGGCTGTCCCTGGCCGTGAAAAAAATGCATGGCGATGTCGCTATTGCTGGACAACGATTCCATCATCCGGATGTCCTGTACTGCCACCCGCGCATCGTAATTTTCCTGATAGCCGGCTGAAAAAGCGCCTGCGTAAAGCCGCGCAAGCCTTAAGCCATTGGCCTCACCGTAGTAATCGACCAGCGCGCTTTCAAAGCGTTCGTCCCAGCCGCGCGCGATCTGCACAATATTGGCTTCCAGCGATGCCCAGTCCACATTGGGCGGCATAGACTGATCGATCCGGAAAACCATGTGTGCCCGGGCGAGGGATGATTCAGAAAAATAGGTGGTGGATTCATACCCGCTGGCGTTTATCGCTTCAGCAATAATCTGCTCGATTTTCTGGCGGATACGGGTGTTATACAGATCGCGCGGCACGTACACGATGCAGTTAACGAATTTTTCAAAGGTATCTTTTCGACTGAACAGGCGGATAACCCGGCGTTCACTGATGCGCGCAACACCGAGCGCCGTTTCGTACAACTCGTCCGGATCGGCCTGGAATAACTCCTCCCGGGGGAAAGTTTCCAGTACCCGGCGCAGGTTTTTACCATCATGACTCATGGGCAGCAACTCGGACCGGTCGAGAATTGCCTGGACTTTGTGGCGAATCAAAGGAATCAGCATCGGGCTGAGGGTGTAAACGGAGTAGGTAAAAAGACCCAGCAGACGACCCTCGCCAATCACTTCGCCATCTTCGTTATGACGCTTGACCACCACATAATCCGGGTAGACGTCCCGATGCACCCGCGAGCGCGTGGCGGATTTCGAAAAGGCAATCAGATCGGTGCCTGCATAGAAATCCAGGATTCCTGATGACGGCGACTGTTCGTCGGCAGGGTGGTTCCGGCTCTTGCGAAACGCGCCCAGCGCGGCCGCTTCGTTTTCAACGAGACCAAATTTGCCCGGTGTGCCGTTGAGATCAAATTCACGATAGCCAAGAAAAGTGAAATGCCCGTCCATAATCCACTGCAGAAATGCACGAGATTCATCCGCGGTGTCTCCATCACGCACCCGGCCTAGATTTTCCTTGAGCAATGCGGTCTTTTCCAGCATGGGCCGATAATCCAGCACTACCTGCTCAACTTCGGCAAGCACCTGCTGCAGTGCATTTTGCAATTCCACCATCTCGGCCTCTTGGGTGATCAGGCCGACTTCCAGATAAATCAGCGCCTCCTGTCTCCAGGTGCCAGGCTGTTGCGAATCTGCCGGCTCGTCGACGGATTTCAGCCCCAGCAGATTGCCCTGCTCATCACGGTTCGTCGCCAGCAAGGTGCTTTTGATGGCATGGATCGGCCAGCTTCGACGCGAAATTTCCATGCGCAGAGAATCGACAAGAAACGGCATATCCGCCTGGCACACCATGATGGCCGTGCCACTGCACAGCCAGCCGTTCTCCTCCAGAGTCGGGTTCAGGACGGACACATGGGTCCGTTTTTCCGGCTGGCACAGCAACATCCACAGCGAGCAGATGCAGCCGGCGATATCGGTGACCTCCTTGTGCTGCCAGTCGGAAAGCGCCAGTTGTCGCCAGAACAGGCGAAAAAGCGTATATATTTCGCTGTTCCCGGCCACCGCCGGAAAGCGTGCATCCAGAGCCGCTACCACCTGTTTCCCCAGCTGCACTTTGGCTTGAGCTTCAACAGATCCGCCAGTCACGGTTTCCTCCCAATCGGGTGTTGATTATTATTCGGGGCGCCCATACATAAGCGTAGGCTAAAGCACAGACGGTTCCCGAGTGGTGGTCGAAAAATTGATTTGCAACCACGTTGAGGCAGCCGGAACTCGCCGTACGCCGCAGGGTCAGACACCGGTAGCCATTAACTGCCATTAGCAGATCGCCGTAGCCTTGCCCTGGCCGTTTCGCAAAACCCAAGACCCTAACATGCGAACCATGCTATTTATAAGGTTGATCCAGATCGATCGCCGCCAATAACAAAGTGGGACCAGTCATTAACATGTCAGCCTCTCTAGAAGCCTTAAATTCCATCAAGTCATGGATGAACAGTCAGATCGTGGGTCAACCCGAATTGATCGACCGTATCCTCATCGCGCTCATCGCAGATGGCCATCTGCTGGTCGAGGGGGCCCCCGGTCTTGCCAAAACCAAGGCAATCAAGGTGCTGGCTGAAGCGCTCGAGGGCAGCTTTCATCGCGTCCAGTTCACCCCCGACCTGTTGCCGTCCGACATTACCGGAACCGATATCTACCGTCCCGAAAGTGGTACGTTCGAATTCCAGAAAGGACCCATCTTTCACAACCTGATTCTGGCCGACGAGATTAACCGGGCGCCGGCCAAAGTTCAGTCGGCGCTGCTCGAAGCCATGGCGGAGCGGCAGATCAGTGTGGGCAAGGCCACCTATCCCCTGCCAGCGCTGTTTCTGGTCATGGCTACGCAAAATCCCATCGAACAGGAAGGTACCTACCCGCTGCCCGAAGCCCAGCTGGACCGGTTCCTGATGCACGTCCGGGTGGATTATCCGGATGTCGCCGCCGAGCGTGAAATCCTGCGGCTGAACCGGATTGAAGCCAACCGGCAGATCGACAAACCCGAGCCTTTGCAGGAAGTCCATCAGTCGGTTATTTTCGCCGCCCGCCAGGAGGCACTGAACATCCATATGGCCGACGCGGTCGAGGAATACATTGTGCAACTCACGGCCGCGACCCGCGACGCCGGCCGCTACAGTCCCGAATTGCAGCGCTGGATCGAATATGGCGTCAGCCCCCGGGCTACCATAGGTCTGGACCGCTGTTCCCGGGCTCATGCCTGGCTGGCCGGCAAGGACTTTGTCAGTCCCGATGACGTGCGCGCCGTCATTTTTAATGTATTCCGGCACCGGCTGCTTCTGAGTTTCGAGGCGGAAGCCAATGGCAAGACTGCGGACATGGTGATCGCGGAGCTGCTGCAACGGGTCCCGGTCGCCTGAGCATGCACCAGCCCACCGCAACTGAAGGAATCTACACCAGCGTTGATGAACTGATCGGTTTGAGACTATTGGCGCAGGGATTGACTCTGAATACCCGCAAGAAAAGTTCCGCCCTTGCCGAAGGCAGCGTGCGCACCCGTTACCGGGGTCGGGGAATGGAGTTTGCCGAAGTGCGGCCCTACCAGGCCGGTGATGATATCCGCACCATAGACTGGCGCGTCACCGCGCGCATGCAAAGCCCATACACCAAACTCTTCCAGGAGGAGCACGAGCGACCGGTGTTCGTCTTCGTCGACCAGCGCTCCTCCATGTTTTTCGGCAGCCGGTTAACCTTCAAATCGGTTTTCGCGGCCCGGCTGGCTGCCCTGCTCGGCTGGATCGCCAGCAACAACAACGACCGGATCGGCGCCCTCATCTTTGGCGACCTGGATCAGAAGGATATCCGGGCCCGCCGTGGCAAACATGCGGTACTCGAACTGCTCAATCAGCTCTGCCGTTTTAATCTTGCACTGAGAAACCCCATAGTTCCTGCCGGTTCCATCGCACTGCACACCATGCTGCGCGACGCAAGTCGCGTGGCCAGACCGGGCAGCATGGTGATATTGCTGTCCGATTTTGTCGACTTTGATGAAGACTGCGTGCAGTACCTGTCAGTGCTTGCCCGCCGCAGCGATGTGCTGGCGGTGCATATTTATGACGAGCTGGAAAAACAGTTGCCGCGCAATTCCATTCTCACAGTAACCAACCAGCTCCACCGGTTGACCGTTGATACCAGCGCGGTTGCGCAACCTTACGCAACCACATTCATCAACCATCAGGAAAGCCTCAAGCGGGCCTTGCGCAACAACCGGATTCAATATGTACAGGCATCTCTCGGGCTGCCGCTCGAGAGTTTTGCCCGGGAACTGTTCGCTGGCAGGGGTAGTGCTGCCGGCAAGAGGGGCGGCCAATGAACCCGCAAAATGCAGCGCCCGAAGTCCAGGAGCTGCTGTCCCGGCTCCACGACCTGGAGGTTCCCGAGCCCGTCTCATGGTGGCCGCCGGCCCCAGGCTGGTGGCTGGTAGCACTGGTGGTGGTGTCCCTGATCGTGGGAGTAGCGCTGAAAATCCGTCAGCAACAGCAGCGCAATCTGTATCGCAAAGCCGGGCTGGAGCAGCTCATGCAGATCAAGAGCAGCGACCCGAATGCTGCGCAGGCGGTGTCGGCGCTGTTGAAGAGAGTCGCGCTCGCCGCCTATCCGCAGGATAACGCCCGGATCGCCCCCCTGTTTGGTGAAAACTGGGTAAATTTTCTGAACGCCTGCTGCGCCCGCCAGGTGATTAGCGGCGGCGCGGCGGTCTTGCTCGCGACGGATCTGTACAGACCTGCCGGTGCCTCTGAGCTGGCACCTTTAAAAGACCAGGCAGAACTCTGGATCAAGCTGCACAGAAAAGCCCCACCACGCTCCCGTGCGACCTCGGCCACCGGAACGCCGGAGCTGACCCATGTTTGAGTTCGCGTGGCCCATGATCTGGCTGCTCGCCCCCCTTCCACTGGTCATCTACTGGTTCAGCCCCCGCGCCCGGCGACGCGGCAGCAGTGCTCTGCGCGTGCCCTTTTACAGCCGTCTGTCGGCCTACCAAACTCAGACCGACGGCGCGCAGCCTATGCAGTGGTTGCAGAAGCTGCTGTTGGTCCTGATCTGGCTGCTCTGTCTGGGAGCGGCGGCAAAACCGCAGCACGTCGGGGAGCCCATCTCGCTGCCAACAAGTGGACGCGATCTGCTCCTGGCCGTGGATATTTCCGGCAGCATGGAGACACCGGATATGGTGCTCCAGGGCCGCAACCTCGAACGCCTGGACGTGGTTAAATTCGTTGTTAGCGAATTTGTGGAGCGGCGTATCAACGACCGTCTGGGCCTTGTGCTTTTCGGGTCCCAGGCCTACCTGCAGGCGCCGCTGACTTTCGACCGGTCCACGGTGGGCAAGCTCCTGCGCGAGGCCCAGATCGGGTTTGCAGGTCAGCAGACTGCCATCGGCGACGCTATCGGCCTGAGCGTCAAGCGACTGCGAAGCCGCCCCGAAGGCAGCCGTGTGCTGATCCTGTTAACCGATGGCGCCAACACCGCGGGTGAGCTGGAGCCGCGGCTGGCGGCCGACCTGGCGAAAGCGGCCAACGTGAAAATCTATACCATAGGTGTCGGTGCAGACGAGATGGTGGAGCGGTCATTTTTCGGTCCTCGCCGGATAAATCCGTCTGCCGATCTCGACGAAGACACGCTGATACATATTGCCCAGCACACCGGTGGCCGCTACTTCCGGGCGCGCGATCCCCAGCAGCTGGTCGCGATCTATCAGGATCTGGACAAATACGAACCGGTCGAGCAGGACGAGTATATGTATCGCCCGATTTCCGCACTGTTTTTCTGGCCTCTTGCTGCCGCTGTGCTCCTGAGTTTTTGCCTGGCAGGCCTGAACCTTCCTGGGCGAGCCCTGCGCGGGCGTGCCCTGGCTCCCACCGCCACCGACAAGGCCGCCTCATGAACGAACTGGTCGTGGATCACTTCCATTTTTTGCGGCCCTGGTGGTGGCTCGCACTGGTTCCCGCGCTCTTGCTGAGTCTGAGCCTGTGGCGGGCCAGAGGCAGCAGCGAGCAGTGGTCGAAATTCATTTCACCCAGGTTCCTGCCCTATCTGCTGGAAGGCTCCGCCGAACGTATCCGACGCTGGCCTCTGCTCGGGCTTTTCGCCTTATGGTTTGCCGCTGTCGCTGCACTTGCCGGGCCGGTCTGGAAAAAAATCCCGCAGCCGGTAGCCCAGTCGATCTCCTCGGTGGTCATTTGCTGGGATATGTCGCCGTCTATGCTGGCAAATGATCTGAAGCCCTCCCGTCTGGATCGCTCCCGCCTGAAAATCATCGATTTTCTGCGAAGCCACCGGGACGGGCAGACCGGACTGATCGCTTACTCCGCCGAAGCGTATGTGGTGACACCACTGACCGACGACCACCAGACAATCATCAACCTGCTGCCCGCCCTGTCACCGACTACCCTGCCGTCGTCCGGCAGCAATCCGGAAATGGCCTTTGACGAGGCCGAAAAGCTCTTGAAAGAAGCCGGATCCATGTCGGGCCATATTGTTCTGGTGACAGACGGAATCAGCGCCGATGCCTTCGATTACTTGCAGAACAAAGCGCGAAATTCCCTCTACAAATTGACCATTTGGGCGGTCGGCACGGAAGAAGGTGCTCCCATCCCTCTGCCCAACGGCGGTTTCGCAAAGGATCGGGGCGGCGACATGATCGTGGCACGAATGAACCAGAGTGAAATGACCGCCTTCGCAAGTCGTGCCGGCGCCTATTATGTACCCATGGCTATCAGTGACGATGACGATCTCGGAACCTTGCGTGAATTGTTGAGCAATCGCGAACTTCAGACCGAACTGATCGCACGGGTTTTTGATCAGTGGTACGAGCATGGCCACTGGCTGACGCTGCTGCTTCTACCGTTCGTGGCGGCCTTGTTCCGGCGCGGCTGGCTTTTCAGCCTGGCGTTGTGCCTGCCACTGGGATTGCCCTCGGCACCTGTGCAGGCGCTTGAATGGAAGGACCTGTGGATGACCCGGGATCAGCAAGCCCAGCAAAAGCTCACCCAGGGTGATACCTCCGCAGCCGCACAGCTATTCACCACCCCGGAGCGCCGCGGGTCGGCGTTTTATGAAGGCCGCAATTACGAGGCGGCGGCCCGGGAATTCTCCCGGACCGAGGAGGGAGAAGCCGCCTACAACGAGGGCACTGCCCTCACCCGGGCGGGGCAATATGAGAAGGCGATCGAGGCATTCAATGATGTACTCGCCCGCCAACCCGATCATGAGTCCGCGCTTCACAATCGTGAAATCGCCCGGCAACTGGCTGAACTGGCGAAGCAGCAAAGTCAGCAGCAGGGCCAGAAACCGCAAGACAGTGGTGGCAACTCCGGAGAAACCGACCCCGATTCCGGGAACCAGCAATCGCAGGGCGGACAGTCGGACAGTCAACAGTCCCGGGACGGGCAGCCGCAGGATGCCGGCCAGCAGGGAGACGGCGAGCAGAATCCGACTGAATCCGCTGGATCGGGTGAACAAGCCGACGCCGACAATGCCTCCCGGAACGAGGATGCACTTTCCAAAGGGGATTCCGATCCCGACTCCGATAAAACGGCAGAGCCCGGCACCAATCCCTTTAGCGAAGCGGCGGATAAACAGGAAGGCCAGGCTGCCAGCCGGCAGAGCCCGGCCGATGGAAAGGATGACCGCAATAACGAAGACGAGACTCAGGGAGCAGCCGGTATCGCCGGAGCGGAGGCGGACACCGAAGAGCAACAGATGCTTGAACAGATGCTGCGCAAGATTCCCGATGACCCCAGCGGTCTGCTACGCAACAAATTCAGATACCAGTATTTGCAAAGAAAACAAACTCTACAGTACCAGAGCCCGCTTTCGGGCGATCAGGCGGAGAATCGTTGGTAATGATTAAAAACGTGGTGACGGCTGTGGGATTTTTTATGCTGTTTGTTGCAGGCTCAGCCCTTGCCAATACCCTGACGGCCAGCACCGACAGGGAAAAGGTGGGCATCGACGAGACTTTTACCCTGCGGGTGCGATTCTCGGGGGGTCAGTCGGTCGATTCACCGGATTTTGCCGAACTGACCCGCGATTTCGACATCCTTTCAAACCAGAAATCGATACAGCATTCAATTGTTAACGGCGACGTGAACGCGTTTACGGAATGGACCCTGGTCATGGCGCCGAAGCAGATCGGCCAGTTCCTGATTCCGCCCCTGAGTCTCGACGGTCAGATCACTCAGCCCATCACGATTGAAGTGACTCAGAACGAACCGCAGGCAGCCGGTACCCATCAGGATATTTTCATCGAGACGGAAGTGGACAAGCAGGAAGCGCATGTTCAGGAACAGGTGATTGTGACCTACCGGCTGTTCTACAACCGTAGCGTCGACAAGCTAGACCGTGCGGATGTCAAGGTTGCCAATGCCCATGTGGAAGAACTGCCTCACGTCGAATACCAGCGCACGCTCGGTCAGACTCCTTACGGCGTGGCAGAATTTCGTTACGCCATCTTCCCTTCTGCCAGCGGCACGCTGGAGATACCGGCCGCCATGTGGTCGGTCAGAACGACAACCCAGCCGGGGGCAAACAGGTTCAGCTTCGGTGCGGGGAACTACAAGTTGTACCGCACCCGGACCAACAGCGTGACTGTAAAAGTCAATCCGAAGCCCGAAAATTACCCCGCTGGCAACACCTGGCTGCCCGCCACCGATTTCAGTCTGAGTGAGGCGTGGTCCCGGCCCGCCGACTCTTTCAAGGTGGGCGAACCCATCACCCGCACCATTACCATGACGGCTGAAGGCTTACGTTCGGAGCAACTGCCTCCGCTAACCTTCGGCGATGATGATCAGTTCAGATACTATCCGGACCAGCCCGACCAGAGTAATCAGCCCGCCCCGGAAGGGATTGTGGCGACGCGCACGGAAAGTGTCGCCATTGTGCCGATCAAAGGCGGTGAACTGATCCTGCCTGCCATCGAGCTGCACTGGTGGGATACCGCCAAACAGCAATTGCGCACTGCGGCGTTGCCGGCCCGGACGGTTACTGTGGCAGGCGCACCCGCTGCGCAAGGGACCACGCAAACGGTGATTGATCCGGCCGCCGGCCCGACCGAGGCCCCTGCAGTCGCCAGCCTGAAAGTCCATTGGCTCTGGCCGCTCGCCACCGGCCTGTTCATACTGACCAGTCTGGTTTTCGCCAGCCTCTGGTGGCGCAGCCGCCGCCAGGAGAATAACGAGACAGCGAGCGAGCCGGTGGAAACGTCTGAAACCAAGGCTTTCAGGCATCTGCTCAGTCTGAACACCTCCGCCGAATTCCGGGCAGGACTTCTGCACTGGGCGTCGCGACGTTGGCCCACCATGAGACCCGTCACCCTGAGCGCCATTGCAGGCAAATTGAATGACGAAGGGCTCTCCCGTGAACTGAACCTGCTTGATGCAAGTCTCTATGGAGGTCAGGGGGCCGCCCCGGATCTGGCCGCCATCAAGAAGGCTCTGCGGCAGCATGCGGGCAATACGGACAAGGATTTGTCCACACCCTCCCTACGACCTCTGTATGGTTAACATTCGGCAGCATTGGATAGCATCTGCCGGATGTGGATCGTACAATGCCGCCTTCGTTTTTCCGGTCTGTCGCAAAACCCTCCAGGAACTCTATTGATGCTCATTCGTTTACTAAGCAAGTTGGCCATGGTGGCAACTTTTGCCAGCACCCTCGCCGTCACCGGCTGTGACAGTGGTGGCAATGATTCCCCTTTCCCGGGCAGCTCCAGCTCCAGCTCCAGTTCCAGCTCATCCAGCAGTTCTTCCGGAACCCTTGAACTGGCCAACGTCTACGTGGCATTTCCGCCGGCCGTCTCCCAGACCCAGCAGGCTTCCATCCAGATACGGGGCGCGGTACAGAACGCCGAGGGCATCAGCGAAATCCAAATAAATGGTATTACGGCGACAACCGACAATGATTGGGCTACCTGGGTCGCCGATGTGCCTCTGGCGGACGGATTAAATACTCTGGAAGTCTCCTCGGTTGATGCAGGCGCAATCGCCACACCGGTGACGACTCTTTCGGTCAACCGCACCCTCGACCTCAGTTCACCGCGCGACATGGTGTTTGACGGGGACAACAGCCGCCTGCTGCTGGTCGATTCTGCCCGTAACTCCGTTATGGCCGTGGACACTGCCACCGGTGTAAAAACGTTGCTTTCGCCGGCGCCGGGCACAGAAAACCTTATTGACGAACCTTTGAGCATGACACTGCATCGCGCTTCGAATTCGGTGCTGATACGGCAATTTTCCGTTGAGAACCCGCTGGTCCGGGTGGACCTAACCAGCGGAGCCCAGGCCTACCTGCCCCTGCAGCATCCTGACGCGCTCGATGATGCCGCTCCGCTTGCGTTTACCGCCGCTGGAAACGACATTTATGTCGCCGCCCTGGAAGCGTTTCATGTCGATAAGTCCGGCAAGCGGGTTGCCGCCGATGCGGAGGAGGCGCAAAGGAGAACTGTGGGCATGATCAACCGGATCGATCCGGCCACTGGAGATCTGCAACCCCTCAGCCGCTATGGTTTTCCCGGAACTACTGCGTCTCTCGGTACCATTTCCAGTCTCGCCGATCATCCCGGCTCGCCCTATCTATATGCCCTGGATCTAACAGTCATTGAAATCAACCGGCGTCAATACAATTTGCGCTCCATCAAAAAAATCGACAAGACCTCTGGCGAGCGGAGCTGGTTCTTCCCCGCCTCCGAAACAGAAGCCCAGGATGATGCTGAGGAAGTCGACGGCGAAACGGATGCTGAAACCCCCGCCGAAGAGGAACCTGTGCCCGGCGAAGACGAAGAACCCGAAATCACCTTCAGTCTCAGCGCTTCGACTACGGATATCCATCTGGACTACCCCAACAGTACGCTCTGGGCCCTCGATCAGAACCGGTTGATCAGGATCGATCTGCAGACGGCGAAAGCAACTGTGGTCTACGGCAACAACCTGCCGAAGGACATCAAATACTCCTCATACGCCACCCGGGCCTTTTCGCCGGACTTTGACAACGGCATCCTCTACACGGCCGATGACGCGCTGGACCGTATTCTGGCGACACGGCTGAGCGACAACACCCGCAGCATTGTCAGTAGTGAAGGTGAGGATGACCCCGATTCAAACAGGACGCTGGTCAGCCCTTCCCGGGTAGCTCTGGACATATATTCCAACCAGCTGTTCATTACCGACAAGGCCGTACTGAATCTCACCCGACTGGATCTGGCCACCGGAGTGCGCGCGACCGTGGTTGCGAGCGAAGCAGCAACCGTCGAGAAGCCCAGCCTTTATTATCCTGCCGCCCTCGATTTTCTGGACGGAGCCGACCGCCTGCTGGTCATGGGCAACGCCAAGAACGACTGTATCGTAAGGCCGTCCGGTCCGCCGACCCGGCTGCTGTCGGTAGATGCGGCCACAGGCAATCGTAAAATTCTGATGACCTACGAAACGACGTCTTTTCAGGTCTGCAATGCCGTTTATGCTCAGTCCGCGCGCACGCTTTACACTGTGGAACAACATTACGGTGCCGCCGACAGAATTGGGGCCATCGGCCGGATAAAACTGCTCGACGACAACAAATTCCAGTACAACGTGCTCTCGCGGACCGGTACACCCGACGACAAGTATCCTTTGACCGACCCGCAAGCCCTGGTACTGGACGAAAGTCGCAACCGCCTGCTGGTGGCGGACGCTTTCATGAAAAGTATTGTGGCGGTGGACTTGACCACAGGTGCGAGGAGCATATTCAGTCCTCACGAAGTCGCGGTGCCCGTGAATGCGCCGAAGGACATGATGCTTAATCCCGCCGGCACCGAAGCCTGGATTCTGGATGCCACTTTGGACGGTGTCATCAGCGTGGATCTCGAAACCGGAACACGCAGAGTGCTAGTGGAGGCGCCTGACGGCCTGAACGGTCTGGCCACCCCCAGCTCCATGGCACTGCATCCGGTCTTCAACTACCTGGTCATTGCCGATCCGGGCCGCGGGACAATCATGGCGCTGGATCTGGAAACAGGCCAGCTGGTCCGCATCGCGCGCTAGAACCCGGCGTTGCCTTTCGCCCCTTGTACGCCCGGTTTGCAAGAGCCGGGTTTGATGTCGATGACCGTATTACCTTCTGATTACTATCTGGTCAATTTCACGCAGTTGCTTCACTGCGTGGAAACCAGCTACCACGATCTCCTGTCTGCTGACGAGCAGGCTTTCCTTCGGACCTTTGCCGGACTGGATCAGGATAGCCAGCGCTTGCTGGTCCGCCTGATCGGCCGTCGGGGACCGTTCATACGCAGATCACGAATCAATTACCCGGAAATTTCATCGGTGGACCAGGCCGCCGAGCGGTTGCAGACAGCGGGGTTAATTGCCACGGACCCGGAGCTGGACGTGGCCCAGGTCGCCGGCTTGCTGACACGTCCTGAACTGTTCAGCTGTTTCAAGTCCGCTCTCACGGGTATGGGCGCAGCCCGCAAGGCGGCGCTGACCGCGCAACTGCAGCAGGTCTTTCCCCAACGGGCGCGCTGGTCGGACTGGACGCAGGTCGCTTATGGCCCACTTTATCGCGTGGATCTTGACCGTTTGTTCAAGACATTCCGTCTGCTCTATTTTGGCAACTGCTATCAGGATTTGACCGAATTCGTACTCCAGGATTTGGGTATGGTTCGCTTTGAGTCCTATCCGGTTGACCCCACGCACCGCCTCTTTACCTGCCGGGCGGATCTGCTCTCGTTTCTGGAACTGACCCGCCTGGATGAAACTCTGGCCCAGGCGCATTCCGAGGCGGAGCTGGAATCCATCCGGCAAAATATTCCGCCGCCTTCGATGCACCCAAAGGTTGAGCGCTTGCGCGCCCGCTTCTGCCTGCGGCTGGCCCACGCCTATGAGCGCCGGCGGGATTGGCACACTGCCCTGGCGCTGCACACCCTCCACGATCTGCCGCCTGCCCGTGAGCGCCGGGTGCGGATGCTGGAAAAACTGAATGATCATCAGCAGGCATGGGCCGAATTGCGGCAGTTGCTGGAATCGCCGCTCAATGAGCAGGAACGTCAGGCAGCTCTGCGGATGGCGCCGCGGATCGCCAGAAACGCGGCACAGACTTTCTCGCGATGCCCGCCGGTCCGCTTGCCGGAAGTTCGCCTGAAACAGGCTGATCTGTTCCCATCCAGGGAGGACGTAGTGTGCATTGAGAGGGCTGTCGCGATGCATCTGCATTCCCGGGAAGAACCCTGTCTCTATGTGGAAAACACCCTGTTCAACGGATTGCTGGGAATCTGGCTGTGGCCCGAAATGTTTCGAAGTGTCGCCGGCGCTTTTACAAATCCATTCCAGATAGCACCACTGGACCTCTTTGACCCGCTATTCGCTGCACGACGTCCGGGTTTGGAAAATCTCTGGCGCCAGCTGGAGAGCGATCATCACCGGGAGACGATGACGGCTACCTGGCATGCCCGCTTCGGGATTGCCAATGCCCTCGTCAACTGGGACTATCTGGACGAGACGCTGCTGAATCTGGCCCTGACCTGCATCCCCCCGACGCAACTGAAAGCCATCTTTACCCGGCAGCTGTTCGACTTGCGTAATAACCGTTCGGGATTTCCGGATCTGATCCAGTTTCGCCCCGCCCGTCGCGAATACCGGCTTATCGAAGTAAAGGCGCCCGGTGACAAGCTGCAGGATAACCAGCGGCGCTGGCTCGAATATTTCGCCCGACACGAGATTCCGGCCAGTGTGTGTCATGTTTGCTGACCTGCCCGTCGCGCCCGTGGCCACCGTATCGGTGCGGACCCTCGCAGCCTTTGCAGCTCGCACCGGTAGCATCCAGCGCCGCTTTACGCCCGCCCCCACCGGCTTGCAGGGTACCGAAGGGCACCAGCAGGTCTATCGCAAACGTCCCGAGGGCTATAGGACGGAAGTCGCTCTGAATCTGCTCGTCGACGGCCTGCTGGTGAGGGGACGCGCCGACGGTTTCTGTCAACGTGACCGCCGTCTCGAAGAAATAAAGACGTTTTATGGCGATGTGAATGCCATCCCCGACAATCAGCGGCAGCTGCACTGGGCCCAGCTCAAATTGTACGGCTGGATGTACTGCCGTCAGGAAAACGCGGCAACAATCACCCTGGCGCTCGTTTACTTTCAACTTGAAGAGAAGCTGGAATATCGCTTTGACCTCGAGTTGTCCGCTGACGAACTGGAACAGCAATGTCTGGTCATGGTGGCGAAGTACCAGGCGTGGTACCGGGAAATGAGTGCGCGATTGCTCCGTTTGAAATACGAGCTGCAGGTGCTTCGCTTTCCTTATCCCGAACTTCACGGTGCGCAGCGCGATATGGCCGAAACCGTTTACAAATCAGCCGCCACCGCGCGCAGCCTCCTGATCGAGGCACCCACGGGTACCGGCAAAACACTGGCTGCCCTGTTTCCTGGCCTTAAAGCCATGGGCCAAAATCACCTGGACAAGCTGCTGTATCTGACATGCAAAAACACCGGCAAGCAACCGGCGCTGAATGCGGTGCGCCAGCTGAGTGGTGACGTTTCTAACCTGCGCGTGCTGGAGCTGACTGCGCAGGCCAATAGCTGCCTGGCACCAGACAAGTCCTGCGATGGCGACAGCTGTCCCTACGCCCGGGGATTTTACGACAAGCTGGAAACAGCCCGTCCTGCCGCCGGTCAGCGCACCCTCCTTGATGAGGCGACCCTGAACGAGCTGGCGCTGGAATTCGAAATATGCCCCTACTATCTCGGTATGGAAATGAGCCGCTGGGCGGATGTGCTGGTCGCCGACGTCAACCAGTTCTTTGACGGCACTCCCCTGCTGGCACGTTTGTCCCAGGAGATGGGATGGCATGCCTACCTGTTGGTTGACGAAGCGCACAACCTCGTCGAGCGCGGCCGCATGATGTTCAGTGCCACCCTGGACCGGGCGCTGCTTCTGCGAGCTAAGCGGACAGCAACGCCCTCACTGAAGAAGATTCTGAACCGGTTAAATCGCCACTGGCTGGCCCTGGAATCCGTTCATGGCCGGACAAGTTACGCCTGTATTGAAGGGGTTCCCACCGATTTTTTACGAGCTGCTCAGACATTCACCGAGGCTTTTCAGGCTGACCGGCAGCAGGCGCCTCAAGCTAAC
>CAZXLJ010000004.1:0-4683 GCA_964641175.1 uncultured Cellvibrionaceae bacterium | reverse complement strand
GGCAGCAGGCGCCTCAAGCTAACTTGCAGCGGGCGCCTCATGCCAATTCGCCGCAGACGCCTCGGGCGGACCGGCAGTATATGCTTCTGCCAGATCGGCAACAGGTAACCGGAGTGCCGGCCGATGATGACCTGCGGGAATTCTTTTTCCAGGTATTGCAATTCCAGTCGGTGTGGGAGGGATACAGCATTGAAGACTACTGCATTGAACTGGAAAGTCATTCTGGTGGCCCAACCCGCCTGACGCTGAAAAATCAGATCCCTGCCCGGTTACTGGCCAGGCGCCTTGCCCATGCCCGGGCGGGCTGTTTTTTCTCGGCCACGTTGCAACCCCCCGATTATTACCGGACGATGCTTGGCCTGCCCGAAGCAACCATCGTTCACCAGGTGAACTCGCCATTCTCGGCAGAGCAGCTTCAGGTAAAAATCGTCCGCGAGCTCTCCACACGCTACCGCGACCGACATGCTTCCGGTCCTGCCCTGGCGAGGGTTGTCATTGAGCAGCTTCAGCGGTGGCCAGGCAATGCCTTGGTATTTGTCCCCAGTTATGCCTATCTGGAAACCATTGCGGAGACGCTGAAAGGCGAACTTGGCAAGCTGGAGGTAACGCTTGTCCTCCAGGATCGCCATATGTCCGAGTCCGTGCGGGCACAGTTCATCAATGCATTTCGAGTTCAGAAAAATCTGCTGGGCGTGGCGGTACTTGGAGGAATTTTCAGTGAGGGTGTCGATCTGCCCGGCGATGCGCTCACCGGCGTTTTTATAGCGTCTCTGGGTCTGCCCCCGGTCAACCCTGCCAATGAGCAGCTGCAGGGATTCCTGCAGGCCCGCTTTGGAGACGGTTTCTGTTTCACCTACCTTTATCCCGGCATGCAGAAAGTGGTTCAGGCGGCGGGCCGCGTCATCCGCCGTCGCGAGGACAGCGGCTACGTTTACCTGCTGGATGACCGCTTTGCCCGGGCCGAAGTACAGAGGCTTTTACCCGCCTGGTGGAAGGTGGAATAACCGCGAACAGCAGAGACCGGATCGTCCGAAGCACACCGGCACTGGAACTACTGCTTTTTGGTCATGGTAACCCATTCTTCCGCAGCGGTCGGATGGATGCCGACGGTGTCATCGAAGTCCCGTTTTGTAGCACCCATGTTGATGGCAATGGCGATGCCCTGCATGATTTCAGCCGCGTTTTCACCAACCATATGGCAGCCCACTACTCGCTGGTCCGACTGTCGAACCACCAGCTTCATGAATGACCGCTCCGGCATGCCGCTCAATGAGTGCTTCATGGGCTTGAAGTTGGTTTTGTATATCTCAATCTCGCCGCACAGTTTTCTCGCCTGCTCCTCCGTCAGCCCGATAGTGGCCACTTCCGGCTGGCAGAACACAGCCGTGGCAATCTTGCTGTAGTCTACCCGCACCGGCTCTTTAGCAAACAGATGGCGCGCCAGGGCCGTGCCTTCTCGCAGTGCCACAGGTGTCAAGGGCATGCGCCCCACCACGTCGCCCAAGGCGTAAATACTGGGCACGTTAGTCTGGAACTGGTCGTTTATTACGATGGCGCCGGAATGCCGGGTCTCGATTCCCAATGCCTCCAGTCCCAGATTGTCCGTCATGGGCCGGCGTCCGATAGCACTGAACACCATGCCGTATTCGCCTTGGCTCCCGTCGGCAAAGTCCACTTGCAGGCGTTCACGAGCAATCTGCTTTACCTGAGAGATATCGGTATTGAAGGTAATTTCAATGCCTTTTTCCCGCATCTGTTCTGCCAGAAAGGCGCAAAGGTCCGGGTCAAACCCCCGCAAGAAACACGGGCCCCTATATACCACTTCAACATCACAACCCAATCCATTGAAAATGCTTGCAAATTCCAAGGCAATATATCCGCCGCCTTCCACTAGCACCTTGCCGGGCAGGCGGTCAAGATAGAACACCTCATTAGAGTCTATCGTCAGTTCCCCGCCTGGATACTCCGGTTTTCGGGGCCAGCCACCGGTGGCAATCACAATGTTTCTGCATTGAAACTCCCGTTCACCGACCGCCACACTATTGGGACCAATAATGCGCGCCTCGCCCTTGACTACCTCAGCGCCACAATTAACTAAAATGGATTCATAAACCCTGTTAAGCCGCTGAATTTCATCCGTTTTGCTATCGCGCAAAATGTTCCAGTCGTGCTCACCAGGGTCAACTGACCAGCCGAATCCACGGGCCGCTTCGCATTGGTCGCGAAACAGGGACGCGTACACGAAGAGTTTTTTGGGCACGCACCCAACATTCACGCAGGTGCCGCCGAAATACCGATTCTCGACGATTCCCACTTTGGCGCCCAGTTGGGATGCAACCCTGGCGCAGCGAACACCGGCTGACCCGGCGCCAATTATCAGTAAATCGAAACTATGCTCTTTCATTATGTCCCCAGAATTTTTTAACCGAAACGCCGCCCCGCTCACACTTCAGTATCAACTGACGGTTGGCCATGATTTTTCCGGCGGTCGCGACCTGCTCTCTGATTAAACGGACCCCGGCCAGTACTGCGTTTACGCCGATCATCGTACTTTCGGCGCTCCACGAAGGGCGCCTCTGTCTGCGCTGGCGTGTCTTCCTCAACGGGCTTGCCAGGGGCTACGGGTTCGGTGCGGCGCCTGCCGATCGGGGGTTTCACAGGCGTCACATTACCGGATATCGGCGGGATGTTGATCATGAAAGGATCCTCGCATGAGCGTATTTACTCGGGAAAAACCGAAGCGGTCGCGCCTGCCCGCAGGCCATCTTGCGGATGACGGCCGCCGGACCAAGTGCTTCACTATTGTTTTTCGGCCCAGAGCGCCACATGTTTAGGAGCCTCCGTCGCATTAAACCAGCGCAACCTGGTATGCAGTTCGACTACGCCCCCAATGATAATCAGGGTGGGCGCCTGAATATCGAGTTGTTCGATCTGATCTGCCAGCGTGGCCAGAGTTCCCACATGGACTCTCTGTGCCGATGTCGTCCCCTGCTCGATCAGGGCGGCGGGTGTTGACGGTTTTTTGCCATGCGCGATCAGTCGTTCGCTGATATGGCGCAATCCGCCGAGCCCCATGTAGAACACCAGGGTCTGATCGTCGCTGAGGAACTCCTGCCAGTTCAGATCCTGGCTGCTGTCCTTGAGATGCCCCGTGGCAAATCTCACCGATTGCGCATAATCCCGATGAGTCAACGGGATGCCCGCATAGCAGGCGCATCCAGAGGCTGCGGTGATGCCCGGCACAACCTGAAATGGAATCCGGTGCCGGGCTAACAGTTCTATCTCTTCGCCTCCGCGCCCGAAAATAAACGGGTCGCCCCCCTTCAGCCGCAGCACCCGCTTACCCTGTCGAGCCAGATCGAGCATCAACTGGTTGATCTCCGGTTGAGGCAAGCTGTGAGCGGCGCTCCTTTTGCCCACGTAAATGCGCTCGGCGTCGCGCCTAACCATGTCCAGGATGGCTCCGGAAACCAGCCGGTCATAAAGGACAACCTCGGCTTTCTGCATTAAGCGCAATGCCTTGAAGGTCAGCAGATCCGGGTCACCGGGGCCTGCTCCCACCAAATACACCTCGCCGCCTGAGGCTACCTCACCGCTGGCCAGTTGCTGCTGCAGCTGCCGCTCGGCCTCCGCTTCATTGCCTGCGAGCACCGCTTCGGTAACGGGGCCGTCCAGCACCGCCTCCCAAAAACGGCGCCTCTGTTCTGTGTCGGCAAACACCTGTTTCGCCGAGTTGCGATAGCGGCTCGCCAGTGCGGCAACCCGTCCCCATGACGCCGGCACCCAGGCCTCGAGCTTCGCGCGCAACATCCGCGCCAGCACCGGTGCTTCACCGCCACTGGATACGGCGATTATCAGCGGATTGCGGTCCACGATGGCCGGCATGATCACTGAGCACAGCTGCGGATTGTCCACCACATTCACGGGTAGCTGACGTTGCCGACAGTCAGAGGCTACCGCCCGATTGACCGTCTCGTTATCGGTGGCCGAAACAACCAGCGTCACGTCCAGCAGATGCGCGCTATCATACTCCGCGTAAATCAGCTCGCCCTGGTGGCGTAGTGCCAGGTTTGCAAGTTCCCCGCTGATGACCGGCGCCACAACTCGCACGCGTGCGCCGGCGCGGGTCAATAATCGCGCCTTGCGAAGCGCGATAGTGCCGCCTCCGACCAACAGGCACCAGCGACCGCGAAGATCAAAAAACAGCGGCAGATAATCCATCCGCGATCAGCCGCCTATCCGGTTCAACCCGCCCATGTAGGGTTGCAGGACCTCAGGTACCCGCACCGATCCGTCAGCCTCCTGGTAATTCTCCAGAACGGCAATCAAGGTTCGTCCCACCGCCAGGCCGGAACCGTTAAGCGTGTGCAACAATTCCGGCTTGCCGCCCGCCGAGGCACGATAGCGCGCCTTCATGCGCCGGGCCTGGAAATCCCGGATGCTGCTGCAGGAAGAGATTTCCCGGTACTTGTTCTGGGACGGCAGCCACACTTCGAGGTCATAAGTTTTTGCCGCAGAAAATCCCATGTCGCCGCCACAGAGCAGCATTTTTCGATATGGCAGGTTCAACTTTTGCAATACCGCTTCGGCGTGCCCGGTCAGCTCCTCCAGTGCAGCGTCCGAATCTTCTGGCTTGACGAACAGCACCAGCTCTACTTTCTCAAACTGGTGCTGGCGAATCAT
>CAZXLJ010000003.1:0-61234 GCA_964641175.1 uncultured Cellvibrionaceae bacterium | reverse complement strand
GAGTGGAGGGATTCGAACCCCCGACATTCTGCTCCCAAAGCAGACGCGCTACCAGACTGCGCTACACTCCGTTAACTCGCACTAACAGCCCTGAATACTGAATGCAACAAGCACCCGTTTCAAGGAGGTGCGCATAATACCGGTGCTATCTGTATACGTCAACGGGGAAGTTGACAGCGTAAACATGCTCGACCACGCTCCCCCCACAAGCCCGCGGAACACGATTGGCTAGTTCCGGTAGCTATGTGACAATAGCGCGTTTTTAACGGTACTGGATTCCCGAACTCATGACAGCACTCATTCTCGACGGCAAGGCACTGGCACAAAAGACCGAAGCAGAGCTGACAGCGCGGGTCGCACATCTTAAGGCGGCCAGCGGGCTTACTCCGGTGCTCGCCACAATTCTGGTCGGCGACGACCCCGCCTCTGCCACATACGTAAAAATGAAAGGCAACGCTTGCCAGAGAGTCGGCATGGATTCCCTTAGAATCGAACTGCCCTCATCGACCACAACCGAACAGCTGTTGCAGCAAATTTATAAGTTGAACAACGACCCGGCGGTACATGGAATTCTTTTACAGCATCCGGTACCTTCGCAAATTGACGAGCGAGCCTGCTTCGATGCCATTGACCTAGCGAAAGATGTGGACGGGGTGACTTGCCTGGGCTTCGGACGGATGGCAATGGGGGAGCACGCATGGGGATGCGCGACTCCGAAAGGCATTATGCGGCTTCTGGACGCCTACCATATTCCGCTGAAAGGCAAGCACGCGGTCGTGGTTGGCCGGAGCCCCATTCTCGGAAAACCAATGGCAATGATGCTTCTCGGCGCAGACTGCACCGTTACCATCTGTCATTCCCGCACCGTGGATCTACCGTCGCACATATCAAGGGCAGACATAATTGTCGGTGCTGTCGGCAAGCCAGAATTTATCCGGGCTGATTGGATCCAGAATGGCGCAGTCGTTATCGATGCTGGCTACCACCCAGGCGGAGTGGGAGACATCGAATTGCAGCCGCTGCTGGAGCGCGCAAGCGCGATAACTCCCGTGCCCGGCGGAGTCGGACCCATGACCATTAACACCTTGATTTACCAGACGGTTGCCGCCGGCGAACAGTCATTGAACGCACTTTGAATTCATGCGTCTCGAAAAATTCATAAGCCATGCGACCACGTTGACTCGATCTCAAGTTGCCGAAGCGCTGCGGCAGGGTCGGGTGACAGTCGACGGAGAAATCTGCAGAAGCACATCCAGACTGAGTACTGGTTCTACTGTCTGTCTCGATGCTCGGCCTCTGGAAATACCGCAACCTGTTTATCTGATGCTCAACAAACCGACCGGTACGGTTTGCGCGACCACGGACTCGGAACATCCAACTGTTGTGGATCTGCTCAATCCGAGGGATATAAGCGCGCTGCAGCGCCAATCCTTGCAGATTGCAGGAAGGCTTGACCTGGACACCACCGGTCTGGTTCTGATCACAACCGATGGGCAATGGAACCACCGCATCACCTCCCCTCGGGGACCAACCCGAAAAACATATCTGGTCCAATTGAGCGACCCGCTATCCACTGCTGCAGCAATAGTATTGGAAAATGGCATACTTCTGCGCTCCGAGAGCCATCCCACCCTACCCTGTGAAATCGCAAAAATATCAGAGAAAGTAGTGAAAATTACTCTGCAAGAAGGCCGCTATCATCAGGTAAAACGGATGTTCGCCGCTGTTGGGAACCATGTCGTCGCTCTGCATCGGCTTCAGGTTGGTTCCATTCAACTCGACCCGGCGCTGATACCGGGCCAGTACAGAATGCTCAACCGCTCAGAAATCGACACCGTCGAACTGTGACTGATCAAGCCTTCACCCCACTTCTCGGCCAGCTGTCGTCGAACCCGGATGGGCACCGTCAGCGTGCACTGTGGTTTGCCGACGAGAGTCATGACGTAGTCATTGACGATCTTGCCATGCACAGAGATTCCCTGACGCTGATCAGTAACCGCTTCGATGTCGCGCAACTGGCCCGGAAAAGCCGCATTGAATCGATATTTTCCGACTGGGTAATACCCGCCGAACTGTTATTCGACAGAGTATTTCTGCGGGTCAGCAAAGAAAAGGCGGTGACCCAGCACCTACTCAATCTTGCATTCAGCAGACTCCCCGCAGGGGGCGAGCTTTTCCTCTCCGGATACAAAGATGAGGGAATAAAGACCTATGCTCAAAAAGCCAAAATGCTATTTAATTCTTCAAACGGACTGATAAAAGACGGGCGGGTCTATTTTCTGCAAATCACCAAGCAGGATATCTCCCCCGCTCGACTTCTAGATGACCAGGATTACCGATTGATGCGTCCTGTTCTTACCCTGCTCGGACATTCCGTGTTAAGCAAGCCGGGAGTCTACGGGTGGGATAAAGTAGACCACGGCAGTGCGTTGCTGGTCGAAGCTTTGATGCGGACCGGCGAGCTGGATGGCAGGCGCGTAGATTCTCTCCTTGATCTTGGTTGCGGGTATGGCTATCTCACTCTTGCCACCAGCGCATTTCCAATCTCATCAAGAGTGGCCACTGACAATAATGCCGGAGCTATAGCCTGCATGCAGGCGAATGCGAAAGAGTTTGGAATTTCAGTAGCGGTTATAGCAGCAGACAGTGCGGACAGGGTCGATGGATCGTTTGACCTGATCCTGTGCAATCCGCCATTCCACAAAGGATTTGATATCGATGCAAACATGCACCAGAAATTTCTAAAAGCGGCGGCACAGAAACTTAATTCCGATGGAGCCGCTTACTTCGTCGTTAACAGCTTTCTACCGCTGGAAAAAGCAGCCAAGCGCTTCTTCGGCCGTGTCGATTGCCTAACCAACGATGGTCGTTTCAAAATAGTCCGTCTCGCTCTCGGACCTACCCATCGAGATTCGCGAAACCGCTAAGGGATAGGGTCTCCTTGCGCTTTGCGCTCTAACAGATCGACAAACCCTCCCTCATTGATTACCCGGCGATATCCAATTGCCTGAAGAGTTTCTTTGGCCACCTCGGATCGGCGACCAGACTTGCAATAAACACGGATATCCGCGTCCCGTTCTTCCGTTACCCTGGAGATTCGCACGCCTATTTCCTCATATGGAATAAGTAGTGCCCCCTCAATATGCCCTTGGGCGTACTCCTCTTGTGTACGTACATCGATCCAGATAGCCATATCATCTCCCGAGCCAGCGTGAATTTTAGACAGGACCCGCTGCGACAATCAATGCTGCGGACGAGCTGACTGATATTAAACCAATCCGGCAGGAAGAAAAAACCGCAAATACCAAACCAAGATGGATGCCACGAAAGGCGGCATAAATGCCGCCTTAAAATTGTGCTCACATAAATTCGGTGAGCTGTTCCCCTTGTGTTTATGCCGCCTGGTCCGCCCGTTCCACGGATTTTTCATTACCCTGGCTGGCATCCTGGGTTAGTACGGGTCTCTGGGTGCCAATCTCGATACGCCTTGGCTTCATGGCTTCTGGTACTCTTCGAACTAGCGAGATAATCAAAAGTCCGTCCCGGTAATCCGCGCCTTGAACTTCCACATGCTCGGCCAAATTGAATTTCCGCTCGAAACTTCGGAATGCAATCCCCTGATGCAGGTACTTGTGTGTAGCAGGCTCGGCATTCTTTCTTCCCCGTATGGACAAAATCCCTTTTTCGAGCTCTATTTCAAGCTCATCCCGAGCGAACCCGGCTACCGCCAGCGTAATCGCGTATCGGTCTTCATCTACCACCTCTATATTGTACGGGGGGAAGCTTGACCCCACAGTCTCACCTCTCAAGGCTGCGTCCAAGAGTGATGCAAAACGGTCATATCCAACGGTGTGACGATATAAAGGTGTCAAATCAATATTCATAACAAATCCTCCAAAGAAGCAAAATGTTTCAGTTCAGCAAACTCCGCCACGGACATCTGCTGACTAGGAATATGAGATTCGCCAAAAGAATTTCAAGGCTTCGATGCAACACTTTTTTATTCGGGCCGAACCCACTAAACTTTATGGAGTCTGGGTGTCCGGTCGGAAACACCAGCCGGGGCCCTGTTAGATCACCGGAGACATCTTTAGTGACATGCTCCGACCATGGGTATTTCGGACGATTCGGGTGATTGTATGGGCTCGTCGAGGAACCACTGGATCATTTCGAAACCGCAGTCTTCATTGAAAAATTCAGCATGGGACCGCCGCGGCAGCTGCAAGTGCATTGCATGAGGCAGGTGGCGTCTCAGTAATTGAGCATGGCGAAGCGGCGTTACAGGATCTCGTTCACCGACCACCACCAATGCCGGTATTTTTATCAGACCCATAGGGGGCAAAGGAATGGGCTCAAAGAAGTCGTGGCGACAGATATCATAGCGCCAATCGAGCGAGATATAGCGCCTCCAGGCACCTGCGTCGGGAAGCAGCGCCTCGAATTCTTCCTCCGGCACCCGGCGGTTATCGGTGCATTCGGTAGCGAAATAAAGCATGGAGTTAAACGATGGATCGAACGAAAAATTATAAAAGTTTTCGAAAATCTCCCGGTGCCGGACAGCTTGACCTGCCAGAACGTCATCAATGACCGGCTTTATTTTTTGATACGATTCCTGGCTATGCATTGCGGAGTAAATTACATGCATAAATTTTAAATCGTCGACAATCAAATCGACAGTGCCGGCGCTGTACCAATCGTCAAGCCGCAGCTCCAGCGGAGTCTCTCTCAGCAGCTCCATCGCTTTCCAGAATGCTGTTTTCGCATCGGTTTCATTACCTTTAGCGCACACTTCTCCTGCATTACATGCACGCCAAAAATGTTCGAATGCTTCAATCCACACGCGTGTACTTTCAACCAGATCCCCTACTTGAAGAGGGTATGGCGAATCCAGGATTACCCGTCGTACACGCGGCTCGTCCATCGCGGCCAGTAAAGCCACGCGGGTTCCATAGGACACGCCCAGAAAGTTCCACTGTGAATAGCCCAGGGCGTGAGCAATGCCGTTAGCGTCTCCGGCGTTGTGGCGGGAACTGAACAGCCGAGACACTTCGCCCGCAGGGACTGTGATCGCCAGTCGGCGACGCAGCGAACTGTCCCAATCCTTCACGCAACGCCCAAGTTCTTTAAGTGCCCACTCCTGACTCTCTTCCAGAGAAGACTGCACCATCATGCCCTGCTTCGACAGTTCGATGAACGACCGGCACTCCCAGGTCGGTTCGCCAAGGGCAGCACCCCTGTAGTCAAAGACGATAAAATCCCGATCGATCTGAGCGTTGTTGTACCAGCTGTTCCAAAAGGCCAAACCACCCGGATCCATATTGCGGCTCTCGCCTGGCCCTCCGGCAAGGTAGACCAGCGGATCACGCTGACGATTGTCCTCGTGGGAGAATACCGCCACCGGTAGACGGAAGCCTTCCGGGCTCCGGTACCAATAGCACTGAAGATCGATTCCATAACGCGGGAAATAACCACATGCACGCGGAAGAAGAGTAGCCTCCGGCACTTTCTCGAAACCGACCTGAAAGCTCGAAAGATGACGAATCCCTATAACTCCCGCAGCGAGCAGCACGAGCAATACACCAATGAGCAGGGATAGCCAGGCAGCGCGACCGGAAGGCATTTTTACAGACATATAAACAAGAAGCCCCTAACGATCCGTTCCCTGGCTGCTGACCAACGCTGTCTCTTCAACACGTCGCAATGCAACTAGCATTTGTGCAGTCTGAAAATGAACGCCTGCAGTGGTGGGTGCGACATATCGCCTTACCTCATCGTCCCATGGCAATATCAGTTGCCACGCATGCAGATATAGCCGGTCGGCAGGCGTACCGCCGTAGCGGCTATCTCCCAGTATTGGGGCTCCGACAGATTTCATGGCAACCCTTAGCTGGTGGGTCTTTCCCGTTTTGGGCTGCAGTACCACCAGGCGCAACCCGTCACCGAGGCCAACGCTAAAAAACGTAGTAATGGCAGCGTTCGATCGGGTTCGCTGCAACATCCAGTTGCCGTCTCTGCTTTTTGCCATATCTCCGATAATCTTGCCCTGTTTTTTAGAAGGTCTTCGGTCGATCAGTGCCAGATAGATTTTTTGTACTGCCTGGTTTTGAAAGCTGCGCGACAACTTCACATTTCCGTCACCGGTAGTTGCCACCAGGACCAGCCCCGAGGTTCCGGCATCAAGCCGATGGACCGGATAAGCCGGTTGTTCCGGATACAGCATTCTGATTCGCGCCAATAAATTGCCGTCAGCATCTGCACCCTGTGTCACCATGCCGGGTGGTTTGTTGACAACCAGGTAATCAGGTGTTCGCGCGATCAATGACAGCATTTCTACCGGGTACTGCGACATAAGGTTGCCACTTAGAGGGCGCGCATGGACTTGGCATGCTGCGAGATAATCTCAATAGTCGTTGCATCGACATCAAATACCGAATTCATACCCTGAGGTTCATGAGGAGGATCACCCGTAAACGCATCTCCAGAGTTCCAGATGAGGTCTTCGGATTGTGCCCTGCCAGCCCCGCCCCATCCCCAGAAATTCGATCCTGCGATCGGGAACCCCAAGCGCGCCTGGCCGTGCAAAAGCTGGTAGATTTCCTTGTAAAACCTGTCGCGGACCGTCGTTGTAGAACTTAATCGATGGTTACCGTGGTCCCGCTCCATGCCGAACTCCTCAAGTACTATCGGTTTATTAAGAGTACGAGCGACCTGGATATGCTGGAGAATATAGGCGCGGGAATTTGTCAGCGCGCTCTGAAACGTTTCCTCTGGCTTGAGGATGTCAATCCAGCCCCAGTTTTTGGGCCAAAGATGAAACGTCAAGTAATCAATATTAGGATCGTGGTGCGCTTCGATGTAAAGATCAATATCACCCAGTGTACCCATGGATCCCTCGCTTCCCGTGCTGACTAAATGGTTGGGATCCAGTGATTTGATGAACGCAGCCGTATCGGACAGCCAGCTTTTATAAACCGGAAAAAACGGCCGACCTTCGGCGTTACTGCCCGGCCTGGGTTCGTTCGCAAGCTGCCAGGCCATTATCGTTGAATCATCTGCATAGCGAATTCCATTGACAGTATTCACACGCAAAACTAATTCCGAAATCGCCTTCTGAAACCAGGCCTGGGCTTCATTATCGCGATAGAAGCTCGCGGAATTCTGCATGAATTCGTTCCACTGCCCGGTAATATCCGGATCCAATACCGGGCTGTTGGTGGACCATGCGACATACTGCGACATTCCACCGGACCACTGCCAAAAGTTATTCAAATACAGTACCGCGTGCATTTTCCGCTTGGCCATTTCGACCAGCAGATAATCTAGCCCGATAAGGAGTGCCTCGTCATACTCACCTGGTGCGGCATGAATCGCGGGCGCAACTGCCATAGATGCCGCTGTCTTTTCAGAAGAAGCCAGTATACGAAGATTGGTCACTCCCATGGCTCCTAATTGATCCAGCTCCTTTTGCATCCGCTTCCGTCCATCCGCCGACGCGCCCAGATAAGGACCATACCAATAGTTTGCTCCAGCAAAATAATAAGTCTTCTGTCCCTTTTTCAGATGCGTGCCGTCAACCGTTATGAAATGCTCATTTGAGCGCCCTCCCTCACCTGCGGTCGGATCTGTTCCTCTGGTACTTTGTGACTGGCAACCTGCAACAATTCCCGAAAGGGTGATTAGCAGAACTGCCCTCCACAAAAACATCATGGTACCCAACTTTGCATAAGCGTCCTGGAGATGCTGATTCATGGATTCTGAAACTCCGGGATGTGGTTCGATTATTTGAGATGCGCCTCAAAAGGAAGGGCGGGCAGTTTTTCCGAGTTATAAATTCCCGCGCTCGGATTGTCGGCCCAGGCATAGCGTACGGTAATCGCATCAGCAATGTCCCCGACATCCAGTGTAATGGTGTCTCCGTCCACTGCCACCTGCCGAGGCTCAATTAACTCATCGTTGGTAAACAATTCCAGGCCGGATTGATGCAACTCGGTTTCTCCATTTTCACCCAGAATCAAGCCGTCGGCAGCTGCATCGAACTTCAACACAATTTTTTTATTTTTGCGATGGCTTTTTTTAAGGACAGGCCCGGTGGCTACCGGGCCTTTGCCTCCAAATATCGAAGTCTCGGCCAGTCTCCAGATCCTGTGTATTACTTCGTTGAACTCTTTCTCTCCATAGCTCCGGCTCGGCAGATCGAGGGTCGCAGCCAGATTCGTGTAAGGCAGGGTCAGTGCTTTATGCTGCGCAGAGCGCAATTCGGCCCGCGCTCCTTCCAGTGGCTCAGCCGTCGCATCTGCTGCCGGCACCTGGATAACGATAAATGGCAACTTCATCTCGTTCCACTTCAATCTCCAACTATAGATGAGGGTCCTCAAGAGCAACTCGTAGCTGCCCGCCTGCTCCAGATTACTCTCCCCCTGATGCCATATCACGCCGGCAATGGGGTACCCTTTCAACGGGTGGATCATCGCGTTATACAGTACGCCGGCAGTACGCTGCGGTGATTGAAGGATACGCGGCAAGCGGCCCTCAATTACGTCATTGTACTTCCAGGTCCCCTCTAGCACAGCGGAATTGTTGGCGCTTTTAATGGTCGCGGATTCGTGTTTTCCAAACTGGATGAGACCCCTGTCCGCGTTTACTATCCGTAATGTCAGGTTATTGACCCCTCGCCTGAGCGTGCCCGCTGGAATTGGGACGTGGGTGGTGTCGGCATTCAATTCGCCCAGTCTCTTCCCATTAATAAAGGCCCAACTGGTGTCCTTTAGTCCGCTCAGGAAAAGTTCCGCCGGCTGTGACGGCGAGCCGCGCCAATCGAATCGTTTTCGTAGCCATACAATTCCTGTCCAGGATTCATCAAAGGGAATATTGATTTCGGGCCAAGCCATCTCGTCATAATCGTCGCGATGGATTCCGATAGAAAGGAAGTCATCCGCGTTATTCATAACTTCCCGCCTGATCTCGAGGTTGCGACGGTGCTTCTGGAATCGTGATTGCCAGATATGTGGCTCATTGAGAAGGCTACCCGCCTCTGCAGCGAAGTCGCTCAAATGCGATTGATCTTGCGGAGCGATCCAGGCTTGCGCAGGAGTGTCTTCCCAAAGTGCTTCAATGACTCCAACCGGGACATTTCGTGTACGGAAGTTACGTTCTGCCAACATCCGGGAGATAGTGCTCGCACTTACATTGGGATCCAGGGGTAACCGCCAGACTTCGTTCCCAATGTCATTTTCTGGCACCGCCGAAAAATCCTGTTCGACTTTGAAAAAACGGATGACGGATGCATTAGCTTTATTTGCAGCTGCGGGCGCTTCCTGTAGATACGAGCCATCGGCGGAATCGTCGGAACTCTGTGCGGCCGATTCGATGATTGACCCGTTCAACATACCGTGGCCTTCACCGCTGACCAGCCAGACATCTCCCACAAAGACTTCGTTTATTTCTTTCAGCGTGCCAGCGACTGCGACCTTAATCTTGAATGGACCGCCCGGCTCCGACGAAGGAAACTGCACCTTCCAGTATCCTTCCGGGTTCGCGCGTGCTCGTCGATGCTTCCCCTTAAACCACACCTTGACCGTTTCCCCGGGCGTACTCCATCCCCAAACTGGCACCGGTTTACCAGACTGAACGACCATCCCGTCTGAAATGATTGCTGGAAGGTCTATTGATTGCGCGAAAGCGACTGTACTGCTGAAAAACAAAACCGATATCAAACCGATCTGAAAAAATTTGCGCATGAGAATCTCGATCTATCAGGTGTATGGCCTGTCAAGCAAATCTGATTGTTCAGCTTACTGACGCGGCAACGCATCACACCGACGAACCAACCGTCGGGTGGTGAAAGTTCTTAACGTTTTTGGTATGCGATTCTTCAGAATTTTTTCAGTTGTTCATGCTCAATTATTTTTATATTGGAACATTCCGGATACCTTGCGATAAAAAGGGATACTCTTGCAGTACGGATTCGCCCCGCCAGCAAAGCTGGTCTGCCTGCACTGGCTCTTCATCGAACCCGACACTAAAACCAGCGCCGGCGGGGCATCAGCCATGTCATAGCCGAACAGTACGTCCCGGGCGGTAATGCGGTTTACATTAAAGGATGGCTATATGGATAACAAGCTGAGCTGGCAGGATTGGCAAATCACATATTGACACAGCCGTTCGATAATTGACCCAATGGGGAACAATTCCGAGCGTTTCGATTATTTAGCGCCCAGCTGAGGCTCACGTGCTTCTGCGACCTCGCCAAGGAGGACTGTCAGGTCGACAATTCGAGCAAGATTGGACGCATATGAGCGATCGGAGCCAGGATGATCTCTTGAGGGGAGTACATCCTTCATCAGACCTGGCGTATTCGTGCATAAATAGTGATTGAACAATGCCCGTGTGCCAGATTCTACAGTTTCCAGGGCAGCGTCTTCACCAAAACGATACGCCGTGGCAGCAGCACTGATCAAATGCAAAACGTGCCGGAGACAGTAGGTGGAATCCAGCTCCCTGCCATCGCTTTTCATGCGGCCTGGAACCGTACCGACCTCAACGCCTTCCATTAATCGCCTTGTCTGCCGATAAATACTCAATGCGATCTCCCGGGTATTGATCGCAGTAGCTCGCTCGATTCGACCCAAAAGGGTCACGAGGTGATACAAATCGCCTGGCACGAGCCAGTCCGTGCGACGGTCGGGAGACCAATCGCTGCATCGATGTTCGGTAAGTGAATTTATAGTGCCGTCGAAGATGAGGGTAGTAAAGTGATGCAGGAATTCAGCCGCGTGCCGTGACCATTTTTCTTTCGCACAACACTCGTGAATATAAACGATGGCTTCGCACATCTGAATCTGCGTGCTCAGCCGCAATGAACTCCCTGCGCTGCTACCTTCGCGCCAGCCTCCCGCATCCATGGCATACCGCTGTTGCAACCATTCGAAGATATTGTATGAACGACGCAACTCGGTACCTCTGTTGAAGGCATGCCAGGCTGCAGCGCTACTCATCATGAACCAGGCGTGATCAGTGACATAGTGATCAGCATCAACGATACGTAAACTGCTATCCAGAACATGCACGAAACCGTTGCTGCGACAGGGCGAAGTCCCCAGCAGGACAGCGTTGGTAGTCATATGCTCAATTGAGCTTTGGCGGTCCCTTATCCAGGCCATTTTCTCAGCGCGGGAAAACGCATAGATCTGCATGGCTTGCACAGCCAGGCTATGCTGCGCGTTCCGGTCTACTGTCCCGTCCGCCATCAGATAGTCATAAGCGAAGCTATTCGGGCAATTGACGCCACGAGCGACCCATAGGGGCAAAGCTTGATCTGTCAGCCAGCTGGCTAACCGTGTGTGAGCCTGGAGCAGCACGTTTTTTTGCATAATGCCTCTAACGCAGGAAAAGTTTTAACGCGGTGCGTTCCGGTGCATTGCCAAACCCTTTAAAACCCATCATAATTTCGCGCCTTACGGAATACAGTTCGGAGAGTAGCTCAGTCTGGTAGAGCACTGCCTTCGGGAGGCAGGGGTCGCAGGTTCGAATCCTGTTTCTCCGACCAAGTTTAGTCCGGAATATTTCCCGCCGATCGATAACGGACATATCAGCCTCAGGTAGTGTGACGGGGGTTTCAGGAAGAATGATATAGATGTCTCAAGGATCGGTTTCAATCGTATCCATTTCCCTGACCTTTCTATACCAGGCGGCCGGCTCAACAATTTCTCCATCGTCACCCACTTCGGGATAAGCCAGCGCATTGGCATCGCAATAGCGTGCAACTGCGGGATGCGCCCATTGAAAGAAGCGCTCTTGATAGGTATGGCGATCCAAACGACACGTGTCATACATTTTTGCGTCCCTTCGCTGCCGCTGTGCTTCGGCCAATACAATGGCACAGGCTGCCGAAACGTTCAGAGACTCGACCATCCCTACCATCGGTATCCGGATCTTTATATCTGCCTTTTGCTCTGCGGCGCAACTGATCCCCAGCCGCTCTGAACCCAACACTAGCGCGGTGGGCCTGGTGTAATCCGGCATCCAGTAGTCCTCCGCGCCTGCGCCCACAGAAGTAACGACAATCTGCATGCCCGAGGCCTTACACGCTGTTAATGGTTCTTCGATGTGTTCAAACAAGCTGATTGAAACCCACTTCTGTGTTCCCAGGGCAGTACCCCTGTATGGGCGGTATCCTGCCTCCGGCCGGACGCAGTGAATCCGGTCTATGCCGACGGCATCGCAAGTCCGCAGAATTGCTGCAATATTGCGCCCCTTATGTACCTCGTCCGCAATAACCGTCAGATCCGGCTGCCGCCGTTCGAGCACCTGGTGAATCTTCCTGAACCGCTCAGGAGTCATAGCTGTCATCTCTGGTTAATCTTTTAACAGGTCGCTCCAAATGATCCAAGGCCGGGCGGCGCTTTGGACGCGGTGGCGACCACAGGGTGTTACTGTTCAGCGCCGGAGCGCGCCTATACTGAAGATGCGAGTCTGCGTAATCAAGCCTCGTGGGTTCTCGTGCACTTACGGCCGTTCCCCGACTCTGCAATCGTCACCGCTGCCGGAACCCCAGGCTATCGCAGTGATTTAAATTGGTTTACGGACAAGCCAAAACCGATAGATTACAATGGCCGTCGCGGGGCCGAGTCCCCATTCCATGCATTTATTCAGAAAACGGTTATGGTCAATACTTTGAATGTCGAAAACCTGAACGTGGTGTCCCAGGACATCCTCATATCCCCGGGAGAGCTGAAGGCAAATTTGCCTCTGACGGAGTCCGCCTCTCAGACGGTAACCCAAGGACGTCAAACGATTCGCAACATCCTGGATCGACAGGATCATCGGTTGATGATAGTTCTGGGTCCCTGCTCCATACACGATCCTGAAGCAGCCATCGATTATGCCGGCCGCCTGAAGCAACTGGCGGAAGAGGTTTCGGATTCGCTGTTCATAGTAATGCGCGTCTACTTCGAAAAACCGCGAACCACAGTCGGCTGGAAGGGTTTGATTAACGATCCCTATCTCAATGACTCATTCAAAATCGAAGATGGCCTGCATGTTGGCCGGAAACTGCTGCTCGACATCGCTGAACTGGGGCTTCCCGCTGCCACCGAGGCACTCGATCCAATCTCGCCTCAATACCTGCATGATCTGATTTCCTGGTCGGCAATCGGCGCCCGCACAACTGAATCCCAAACCCACAGGGAGATGGCCAGTGGGCTATCGACTGCGGTGGGGTTCAAGAATGGCACCGATGGGAGCCTTTCAGTTGCCATTAACGCCCTCCAGTCGGTATCCAGCCCACATCGTTTTCTGGGAATAAACTCCGAAGGCCAGGTAGCAATCATTCATACACGAGGCAACTCCTACGGCCACGTTGTACTCCGAGGCGGTAACGGCAAACCGAATTACGATTCTGTCAGTGTGGCCATGTGCGAAAAAGAGCTGGAAGATGCCGGTGTTGCCTGCAATATCATGATTGATTGCAGTCACGCTAACTCGAACAAAAGCCATGAACTACAGCCTTTAGTACTCGACAACGTGAGCAATCAGATTCTGGAAGGAAACCGTTCCATAATCGGGGTGATGGTTGAAAGCAACATTGGCTGCGGCAACCAGAAAATACCGGCAAACCTGAAGGATCTCGCCTATGGCATTTCAGTGACGGACGCCTGTATTGACTGGGAAACAACTGAAACGGCGATTCGAACCATGCATAAAAAGTTGCGGAGCATATTACCCGGCCGCGGGAATACTTCGATCACACGGTAGCTTCAGAGACGTCCATGCAGGGGAGTCGTCCCGACTCCCCTGCTGCTGTCCTTGCTCCGCCGGCTCTAACTGTAGAACGCTTGACTTCGATCCGAGTGATCCGTGGAGTCTAGAACTCCGGCGAGCTCAGGTACCCGCTCTTTCAAGGTTTTCTCAACCCCTTCTTTGAGTGTCAAATCTACGGCACTACAACCCTGACAGCCACCGCCAAACTTCAGAACGGCATATTTGTCTGAAGTCACCTCCATGAGACTGACATTGCCTCCGTGCGCCGCCAATCCGGGATTGATCTCATTGAAAAGTACATAATTGATCTTGTCTTCAACGGGGCTATCGTCGTTAATTTTAGGCATTTTTGAATTGGGTGCCCGAATAGTCAACTGCCCGCCCATGCGATCTGCAGAGTAATCCACCTTAGCGTCGTCGAGATAGGGAATGCTCTTTTCTTCGAACCAGGCATCGAAACCATCCAAGGGCACCCGGACGTCACCGTCTTTTTCCTCACCCGGCCGGAGATATGCAATGCAGGTTTCAGCCTGGGGCGTTCCCGGCGACGATACAAACATCCGAATACCAATTCCTTCGCAATTCTGTTTACTCAGCAAATCTCGAAGATAGCCTTGAGCAGAAGCAGTTATATTGACATTCGGCTCAATGTTTCGAGCATCAGACATAGTTCTTTCCCGTTGGTGAGAGCGACGAGGGATTATACCCTACTAAAATAGTCGGGTATTCTAAATTATTAACGGTCGGCCGCCAATGGCGACTTTGCCGAATTCGGGGAGGGTATCTGGTACAATCCCGACCTGCATCAAAAAACTTTGATATAGGTTGCCCCCGATGAGTAGTATCGCGACACGCCAACAGTCTTTAGAAAAAGCGTTGAAGGAGAGAATCCTTGTATTGGACGGTGCCATGGGCACCATGATCCAAGCCCACAAGCTGAAAGAAGCCGATTACCGCGGGCAACGGTTCGCCGATTATCAGCAGGATTTAGCTGGCAACAATGATCTTCTGAGTCTCACCCAGCCAGATCTCATACTGGGCATCCATCGGGCCTATCTTGAAGCCGGCGCGGATATCATTGAAACGAATACCTTTAATAGCACAGGTATCTCTCAGGCCGACTATCAACTTCAATCTGTGGTTCCGGAGTTGAACCGCCAGTCTGCCCTGCTTGCACGGCAGGCCGCCGATGAATTTGAGCGCGTAAACCCGGACCGCCCCCGATTTGTTGCCGGTGTTTTAGGCCCCACCAGCCGCACCTGTTCGATCTCTCCAGACGTTAATGATCCCGCCGCCCGCAATGTGCATTTCGACGAACTGGTGCTGAATTATACGGAGGCACTGAAAGCGCTGGTCGAAGGCGGTATCGATATTGTGCTGATCGAGACCATTTTCGATACATTGAATGCAAAGGCTGCCATCTACGCCATCCTGGGCTGTTTCGACGAGATGGGATACCAGCTACCCATCATGATTTCTGGGACTATCACCGACGCGTCGGGCCGGACTCTGTCCGGTCAGACCACCGAAGCGTTTTACAACTCCTTGATGCATGCTAAGCCGCTCTCCATCGGACTCAACTGTGCATTGGGCGCCAAGGAGCTGCGTCCGTATATCAAGGAATTGGCTCGTATAGCGGAATGTCATGTTTCAGCGCATCCAAACGCCGGCCTGCCAAATGAATTTGGCGAGTACGACCAATCCGCGGAAGAGATGGCGAGCATAGTGGAAGAGTTTGCGAATCAGGGGTTTCTTAATATTGTCGGGGGATGTTGCGGCACAACTCCCGAGCATATCCGGCGCATTGCTAATGTCGTGGCCGGTAAAGCACCGCGCGCCCAGCCCAATATCCCGCCGGCGTGCCGTCTGGCCGGGATGGAGCCGTTCACGATCAGCCAGGATTCGCTGTTCGTGAACATTGGCGAGCGTTGCAATGTTACCGGCTCCGCCCGATTCAAAAAACTTATCATCAATGATGATTTTTCAACCGCTCTGGAAGTCGCGCTCGATCAGGTTGAAAACGGTGCGCAGATCATTGATATCAATATGGATGAAGGCATGCTGGATTCAGAAAGGGCCATGGTCCGCTTTCTGAATCTGATTGCCGGAGAACCTGATATCGCGAAGGTGCCAATCATGGTGGATTCGTCGCGATGGCCTGTCATCGAAGCTGGTTTGAAGTGCATTCAGGGTAAGCCAATCGTCAACTCAATAAGCCTCAAGGAAGGTGAAGACGCATTCAAGGTGCAGGCCAAAGCCTGTTTGCGGTACGGTGCGGCGGTAGTCGTTATGGCATTTGACGAACAGGGTCAAGCTGACACCCAGGAGCGCAAGATCGGTATTTGCCAGCGCAGTTACAATATTCGGGTCAATGACGTCGGCATGGCGCCGCAGGAAATCTTTTTCGATCCAAATATTTTCGAATTTGCTCCCGGCATTTAAGAACACAACAACTACGCGGTCGATTTCATCGAAGCGACTCGGTGGATACGGCAGAATCTGGCACATGCCGGTGTGTCCGGAGGCGTTAGCAACGTTTCCTTCTCTTTCAGGGGTAATGATCCGGTTCGCGAGGCCATTCATTCCGTTTTTCTGTACCACGCCATCCAGGCCGGGATGAACATCGGTATCGTGAATGCGGGGCAGCTGGCAATCTATGATGATCTTCCCCCGGAATTAAAAGATCCGGTCGAAGATGTCGTTTTGAACCGCTCGGCGGAGGCGACGGAAACGCTGCTGGAAATTGCAGAACGGTATCGCGGGGCTTCCCAGATTGATCAGAAGAATCAGGACCTTGAGTGGCGCTACTGGCCAGTGAACAAACGCCTTGAACATGCGCTCATCAAGGGCATTAACGCCTTTATTCTCGAGGACACCGAGCAGGCCCGCCAGGCTGCAGCTCGGCCGCTGGACGTCATCGAGGGGCCCCTTATGGATGGCATGAACGTCGTAGGCGACCTTTTCAGCACCGGGAAAATGTTTTTGCCCCAAGTCGTAAAGTCCGCGCGCGTCATGAAGCAGTCGGTCGCCTATCTCCAGCCCTTTATCGAAGCGGAGAAAGACGAAGCAGCCAAACCTCAAGGAAGAGTTCTGATGGCCACCGTAAAGGGTGACGTGCACGACATCGGCAAGAATATCGTAGGGGTCGTGCTGCAGTGCAATAACTTCGAGGTAATAGATCTCGGCGTCATGGTGCCCTGCGAGAAAATTCTGGAAACGGCCCGGTCGCAGAACTGCCACATAATCGGGCTATCGGGCTTGATTACACCCTCACTGGACGAGATGGTTACGGTCGCTTGCGAAATGGAAGCACAGGGAATTGATCTGCCGTTGATGATTGGGGGAGCTACAACGTCCAAAGCACATACCGCGGTCAAAATTGAGCCGAGATTTACCCGCAATCAGGTTGTATACGTGTCCGATGCGTCCAGAGCCGTAGGTGTAGTCAGCCAACTGCTTTCGGATGAGGCCCGCGGCGACTTTATCGCCAAAACTCGAGCAGAATATGTTCAAGTCCGGGAGAGAACTGCCAATCGCAGATCGCGTCGTCCTATGGTCCCTTATGCGCAGGCGCTGGCGCGGCGCTGGAAATATGATTGGCCGCGATACCAGCCTGTAGAGCCGACGCATTCCGGTCTGCGCGTATTTGCCGATTACCCCCTCGGCGAACTCGTACCTTTCATTGACTGGACACCATTTTTCATCAGTTGGGATCTTGCCGGCAAGTATCCGGATATTCTCGAAGACGAAGTCGTTGGCGAAGCGGCCCGCAACCTCTTCGACGATGCGCAGCGAATGCTCAGAGACCTGGTCGATAACGCCCGCATCAAGGCGTCCGCAGTCATAGGATTCTGGCCCGCGAATTCGGTAGATGACGATATCATTGTGAAAACAGACAGGGGCACTGTATGTCTGCATCAGGTTCGACAACAACAGCTGAAAAGCGATAATCAGGACTTCTTTCTCTCCCTGGCGGATTTCGTCGCCCCTGCCAGCAGCGGGGTCACCGACTACCTTGGCGCTTTCGCGGTCACGGCGGGGATTGGCGCAGAAGAACTCTCTCGGGCGTACGTCGCCAAAGGCGACGATTACAGCGCCATCATGGTCAAAGCGTTGGCCGACCGCCTGGCTGAAGCGTTTGCTGAACAGTTGCACCTGCGAGTCAGGAAGGAATTCTGGCCATATGCTTCAAATGAGAACCTCGACTTGAAGGCGCTGATCAAAGAGGAATATCAAGGCATTCGCCCCGCACCCGGTTATCCGGCATGTCCTGATCACAGCGAAAAAACGGCGCTTTTTAAACTCCTGGAAGCCGAAGCGAATATTGACATTACGCTTACTGAACATTTTGCCATGTTTCCGGCGGCGTCCGTGTCGGGCTGGTATTTTGCCCACCCGGATGCCCGATACTTCGCCGTGGGAAAAATCGGGGAAGATCAGGTAGAATCGTTGGCCGAGCGTAAAGGCGTCTCCAAGACCGTGATTGAACGCTGGCTTCGTCCAAACCTTAATTACGAGCCAGGTACAATCACGAAGAACGAGTGATACTGAGGTAAAAGATTGTGCGGATTATAAAAACGGTGGCAATCATCGCGGCACTAGGCTTGGGTCTGGCTGCCATGAGCTGGAAAATGATCGTGAATCCGGACATACCTGCTGTCGATCCCGCTGTCGCCGCTCGGGCGCAGATAACTCTTTACGCGACGGCGTGGTGCGGGTACTGCGCGAAAACCCGCGATCTGTTCGAGAAGGCGGGCGTTGCATTTGTGGAATTCGATATTGAAAAATCTCCTGAAGGAGCACGGCAATATGAAGCGCTGGGTGCTCAGGGCGTGCCCATATCGGTGATCAATGGGGAAGTAGTCAGGGGGTACAATCCAACACGTTTACTTAAACTGATAAATGAATCCTGATGACCAGAGAATCGATTACAGAAAACCAACCTCCAGAACGCCACAAGCCGTCCTGGAGACGCATAATGCTGAGCACGTTTGCCGCGGCGTTCGGGGTTCAAAGTGATCAGAACAGGCAGCATGATTTCCAGCAGAAAAGCATTGTGCCGTTTTTAGTGGCAGGCGTTGTGTTTACGTTGGTCTTCCTCCTCGCACTTATATTCATTGTCAGCATGATTGTGGACTACTGACGGGCTTACCGGAACTCCATTACCGGTCAGGAAACATATAGCATTCCGCACTTGGCAAGATGATGACGTTTCGTCCTGAGGGAAATGGCACCATAAACCCAGTCCTTCAGCCCCCCGCAAGAAGCCAGTTCCGTTTAGGCTTAAAATTGGCGCCACTATCCCGGGCCGGACTTCCAGGGGCTACCCGTGGGATGGACGCAGGCAAGCTCGGTTAACGCAGGGCGGCACGAATACAACATGTCAGAACAACTCTTCCACGAACAGCTGGTCGTAATGTTTGCCGATATTGCAGGTAGTACTCAGCTATATGAGCGGCTAGGTGACCAACTGGCGCATAGATGCGTGGTTGAGGGGCTTTCCACAATTGCGAGCCACGCCAAACAGAACAACGGTCGCCTTATCGAGACTATCGGAGATGAGGTCATGCTCACGTTTCCGACTACCATCGCCGCAGTAACTGCAGCAACGAAAATTCAGCACCACTTTTTAAATCACCCGGTTTGCGACGAACATTTTCTCAGGATCCGTATTGGATTTCACCGCGGGCCGGTGGAGTTTGCCGGCACTCACCCCTTTGGGGACACCATCAACGTCGCGGCACGCGTGGTAGCACTTTGTGATGCCGGACGCATCATCACCACGAGTTCAACCATTGCGCACACGACCGGGATTAGCGCCCGGCCTTATCAGACTACGAGGGTGAAAGGCAAATCAGCGCCACTCAAACTTCAGGAGATACTGTGGGACTCTGACTACGCCACTTCTCTTCACCCTGATCTTCACCTGACCCAGACATACAGCGCCCGCCCTGTTCAGATCAAGATCAGTTATGGAAACCAGTTCTACGAGATTTGCAGCAAACTTCCCCCTTTCACCATTGGTCGCGGGGACGAGTGTCGACTGGTTATACAAAGCGAACTCGCGTCCCGCACCCACGCGCATCTGGAGGTTCGATGGGGTGAGGTTTTCCTGCGCGATTTCAGTACAAATGGAACATTTGTGTGCAGAGGGGCAACAGAGTCGACCAAAAGCAGCGTCACGTCGACCCGTATTCACAGAAGGGAAGTTTTATTACAAGGCACTGGGGCGATCGCCATCGGGATGCCCGTACACCTCGCCGCTCCGGAATGCCTTTTGCAGTATGCGATCTCGACGGTGCGGTGACAAAAAACTGTTGCTTTACCGCGTGAATGCGACGTAGCAAAAACCTGCGTAGTTTAGCGAAGGAATGCCTGAATTAATGGCCGCTTACCCAGAATATGCAGACCGCGACGAAAACCAGCACCAATACCAAGGCCGCGACTGAATCCATTACGCCATCATCTTGATCTTTTGTGTAGGTGTGCGGTTTATCCATGGGAAATACCTCATGTTTTTAAGTGCGGAAAGGAGAGCTTTCGACCTCATTCGAGCTGAGACTCAAACTGGATCGACGTTACACGAGTCGAAAGGCCGGTCACTGGACAGCCCCCCTCGCGGACGGGCGCTATTAGACGCAAATTCCACCAAAATTTCCAGATATCTTGTAAAAAATTGGTGTCAATGTCGATGCCCATGCCGTCAAACGGTATACGCGAGACGACGGTTGCTCTCGCCGAAGACGTCACTTTACGGTATCCTTGCTGCCCTTTTGAGGGGGTAGCCTTGCAATGCAGGCCTGTTTAAAGCCCCGTATCAGCGATTTGTATAGGAATGTAGTCCATGTACGTTTATGACGAACATGATCACCGAATCATCCGGGAGCGCGTCAGCCAGTTCAGGCGCCAAACTGAGCGTTTCTTGCTTGGAGAGATCCCTCCTGAGCAATTTCTCCCTCTGCGGCTTCAAAACGGTCTGTATATACAAAGGCTTGCGCCGATGTTACGCATGGCGGTGCCTTACGGGATGCTCAATAGCAAGCAGCTTCGCAAGCTTGCACACATTACCCGTTATTTCGATAAGGGTTACGCCCACATAACGACCCGTCAGAACATTCAGCTGAATTGGCCGGAACTCGAGGAAGTTCCAGACATCCTCGCCGAGCTGGCTGAAGTCCAGATGCATGCGGTTCAGACAAGCGGCAACTGTATTCGAAATACAACCACGGACCAGTTTGCCGGAGTCGCTCCTGACGAGATGATCGATCCCCGGCCCTACTGTGAAATCATCCGACAGTGGTCCACCTTTCACCCCGAGTTTGCGTTCTTGCCGCGCAAGTTCAAGATAGCCGTCAGCGGCTCGCTCGAAGATCGGGCGGCCATCCAGTTTCACGACATCGGTTTGCAACTGGTCGCCAACGATGCTGGCGAAACGGGCTTCCGCGTCCTTGTCGGGGGCGGTCTCGGTCGAACACCTGTCATCGGCTCGGTGATCCGGGAATTTCTTCCAGAAGAGGATCTGCTTACTTATCTCGAAGCAATCGTCAGGATCTATAATCTGCACGGCCGCCGGGATAACAAGTTCAAAGCTCGCATAAAGATTCTGGTTCGCGCCATGGGTCCTGATACGTTCGCCGAGGCCGTGGAGAATGAATGGCACAAGTTTAAAGATTCCGCGACCAGATTGACCTCAGAAGAGATCGATCGGGCGAAAAGTTTTTTTACAGAACCAGAATATGTGACCGGTCTTGATGACATTACCGAGTCTATGGAAATCAATGCCCTGCGCAGTACCAGCAAAAGCTTCGCTGACTGGCTGGACCACAACGTTCACCCGCATCGTGTACCGGGTTATCGGGCTGTCACGCTATCGCTGAAATTGACAGGTGTGGCGCCCGGTGATGTGACGGACCGACAGCTGGAAAAAATTGCAGATCTTGCGGACACCTATTCCTTTGGGGAAGCGCGAACCACGCATCTGCAGAATATCGTTCTCGCAGATGTTCGGGTACGGTCACTGTTTGAATTATGGGAGAAGCTGGCTGCTGCCGGGTTTGCAACACCCAACGTCGGTACTTTAACGGACATCATCAGCTGCCCCGGTGGAGACTATTGCTCGCTGGCCAATGCAAAATCAATTCCTATCGCGGAGGCAATCCAGAGAGAATTTGATGACATCGATTATGTTTACGACCTGGGCCCCATAGATTTGAATATTTCAGGTTGCATGAATGCCTGCGGCCATCACCACGTGGGCCACATCGGTATACTCGGCGTCGATAAAAAGGGGGAAGAGTTTTACCAGATACAGATAGGTGGAAACTCAAGGAACCAGGCGGCTCTGGGATCCGTGCTTGGCCCTTCCTTCAGACAGGAAGATGTGCCACAAGTAATCCGCGGCCTGCTGTCCGTTTATCTCGAAAATCGTCAGCCGGAGGAGACCTTTCTGAGTACTTTTGAGCGCATTGGAATTACGCCTTTCAAGGAGAAGGTTTATGCGAAAGCTCACTAACGACGGGTCTTTGACCAGCGATGACTGGGCCGTATTGCCAAAAGACGAAGCATTTGATCCGGCATCGGTAAGCGGTCCGACTCTCGTCCATTGGTCTCAGGCACAGGACCAGGCCCGGATGCTGGAAGCCGGTAACAAAATCGGCATCTGGATTGATACTGAAACGCCGGATGAAGCGCTGGCATCCATACCCTTACAGATTCCGGTTATTGCAATTCACATTCCGACGTTCACCGACGGGCGCGGCTTTTCGCTTGCTCGCATGTTGCGTGAACAAAGAGGGTTTACCGGTGAAATAAGAGCGCTGGGCAACTACATCCAGGACCAGCTTTTCTACATGCGTCGCTGCGGTTTTGACGCATACATTATTGAAGAAATTGCTGATGCCGAATCGATGCGGCGCAGCTTGATGGACTTTTCTGACAGTTACCAGGCTGCGGTCGATCAACCTCAACCGCTATTTCGTCGCCGTTCGAGTTCTCCCTGAGACCCGAAATTTCCTGATTTATGCTCACAGAATGCATGGTTCAGTGCGTTCTGTGAGGTCTTCCAGAGCGAGCGGTTCCCTACCCCTTTCCTTTGGTCTTGTTATTGTGAGGTTTGGCTTCACGTTCGATAAACTCGTAAATCAACCCGGCTACGTCGAGACCGGTCGCGCCTTCGATACCTTCAAGGCCGGGCGATGAGTTAACCTCCATGACGACCGGCCCTCTCGCAGATTGCAGAATATCGACACCACAAACGTTCAAACCCATAATTTTAGCCGCGTTGACGGCGGTCGCCCGCTCTTCTTTCGAAAGTTTAACAACCTCGGCCGTTCCTCCGCGATGCAGGTTTGAACGGAAATCGCCCTCGGCACCTTTCCGTCTCATGGCTGCCACTACCCGGCCCCCGACTACAAAGCAACGAATGTCCGACCCGCCAGCTTCTGCGATAAATTCCTGAACCAGAATGTTTGCCTTCAAACCCATAAAGGCTTCAATAATACTTTCGGCGGCTTTGGCGGTATCCGCCAATACCACACCAATTCCTTGCGTACCTTCGAGCAGTTTTACAACAACCGGCGCTCCACCCACGTTCTTTATCAGATCTTGAACATTACCTGGACGATTGGCAAAACCGGTTCGAGGCAGACCCACACCTTTGCGCGACAACAGTTGCAAAGAACGGAGCTTGTCGCGAGATCGACTTATCGCAACCGATTCGTTCACGCAGAAAGTTCCCATCACTTCAAATTGTCTGACCACTGCGGTTCCGTAGAAGGTGATCGATGCGCCTATACGCGGAATCACCGCGTCATAAACCGGTAATTCTTCTCCCCGATATCGTACTGCCGGTCTGCTACTCGTCACATCCATGTAACAGTGCAGGGTGTCTATGACATCGACTGCGTGGCCCCGGCTTTCGCCGACCATCTTTAAACGCTCGGTCGAATACAGTTTGCTGTTTCGACTAAGGATGGCAATTCTCATGAAACAATTCCTGTAAATGCTCCGCGCTTTATACGCGCAGAACAGTGTTCAACGGTTAATTGGTAAGTAAAGAGATGTAGAGGTGCGGTTTACCGCTGCAGGAACCCCAGACAGACGTTCTGCCGGGCACTAAAGTTTAACCAGGAGGTACGCATCCATCCGTTGGAAGCTGCCGAGCTGAACAGCCCGCAATATGTCATCTGCATAAATAATGCTTGCCCAATGAAGCAAAAACTGGATTTTCAATGCCGGCGCGTCATTTGTCCACGCCCCGGTTAATCAGCGGTTCCCTAGGACCAGTGACGGATTCCCACTGTTTTCAAGAATCGCAATACACTCGCCTCTACGGCCGTCGCGGCTGCTATGCCAAATTTTTCCGGTAAAGTTTTCTTGTGCTCATATTCGACGGCAAATATATCTACAGCAGGATGCATATCTGTCAGATATTCATCGCTCGTCTGTAAGACATCCACCAGCCTGACATCCAATGCGCGCTTACCGAACCATATCTCTCCAGTCGCCACTGCATCCACGTCAAGGGTCGAACGGTTCTCTTTAATAAACTCTTTAAAGAGGACATGTACATCTTCCAGATCTTCCTTGAACTTTTGCCGGCCCTTTTCGGTGTTTTCGCCGAATACAGTCAGCGTGCGCTTGTACTCTCCCGCAGTGAGCAGCTCGTAATCAATGTCGTTTTTCTTCAATACCCTGTGAAAGTTAGGCAACTGGGCTACCACGCCTATCGACCCGATAATTGCGAAAGGTGCTGCAATGATCTTGTCAGCCACGCAGGCCATCATATACCCCCCGCTCGCAGCGACTTTGTCGACGCACACGGTGAGCGGGATTTGCTTCGCGGTAATTCTCTTGAGCTGGCTCGCAGCCAGACCATAACTGTGCACCATCCCGCCCTGGCTTTCTAGCTTGAGGACAACTTCGTCATGCGGTTCTGCGAGCGTCAGGACAGCGGTAATTGACTCACGCAATTCTTCTGTAGCCGATGCTTTAACGTCGCCATCAAAAGTCAGAACAAATGCCCGTTTCTTGCGGGCGGCCACCTTCCCGTCGGCACCTTGCGTGCCCCCCTTGCGTTGAGACTTCTCTGCTTTCTTTTTCTCTTTTGAATGCTTTTTCAGTGCTTTTTCATCAAGCGCAACTGACAACATACGCTCGGCCACATCATCAAGACGTTCGTTCAGCTGAGTGACAACAATCCTGCCGCGGGGGCGGGAGTGGTTTCTGCTGCCTAAGGAGGCCATCAGACTGATGACAACGACAATTGCCGCCAATACCGTCACGGACTTGGCAAGAAACAAACCGTATTCGTACAAAAACTCCAACTGGATACCCTCAATATTTCGTCACTTATACGCATTTCGCGCGGATTAATCCCAGAGCAAAACAGCCTCTTTCGCAGCTGAGTTTAAAGGTCGCGCGACCAGCCCTGAATAGGAAAGCGCAATTTCGTAAATCGCGCCGTCTGCCATCGGCATGTATGTCGCGCTGCCATAGGTCGCGTGCAAAAAGGGAATGCGTTCGCGGTAATCCATAGCCCATTGCCATACGTCTACCCCAAACGCAGTCGGAATTATTTCGTATACCGTCCTTTCTTTCAGGCGCTCGTCTTCTACCGAGAGGTAGCGGCCGGATATTCTATCCAAGCGGTATCCTGGCTGGCCACCTAATTGCCTCATCCAGCCCTGCCAGCGGATTATCTTGGCATCAATCTGCCATTGATCGCCTTTCAGTTCAAATTCCGAAGTGGATCCGAAATCCTGCATTACAAGAGTCGCCCGGAAGGTCTCCTCGCTCTGCCAGGCGAAAGAGATGGTCGCTATTGGCTCATCCTTGAGAAGCTGTCGATAGTTTCTGAGGTCCATGGCTATGAGGCCACAGAGTACGGCAACCCCAATGAACAGGATCCCGAAGGTGCCGCGCAGCCATCCGGAGAACCAACTACCTCGCGACATAATGCTGATACCCGACGCGAGAATCAGAATGCATAAAAGTCCGAGTGCTGCTGATACTGAATCGAAAACCATGGATCATCCCGCCCTATAGCCATTTTGAAACAGCTCTATCAGTTTACCGGACAGTGATTCCGCCGGGGGTCTCAGCGGAAGGGTTTCGGGGCTGAACCATTGGGCGTGATCTATCTCCTTGCCATCCACACGGATTTCGCCCTCGTCAAAAGCGAGCATATAACCCAGCATCAATTGACTCGGGAATGGCCATGACTGACTTGTGACGTATACCGGGTCGCGGGCCACCACGCCAGTCTCTTCAAGCACTTCCCGCAACACGGCGGCTTCCGCCGTTTCACCCGCTTCTATGAAACCGGCGACTACACTGTAGAATCCATCCGGAAATCGAGTGTTATGCGCAAGCAGACACGTATCGCCCTTGACGACCAAACCCATTACGCAGGGAGAGATTACGGGATAAAAGTATTCATCGCACGACGTGCAGACAAAAGCGAGTTCGGTGTCATGTAAAGAAGTTGCGCTGCCACATTGTCCACAAAATCTGTGCCTCCGGAACCAGTGGGCCAGCTGCAGCCCTCTGCCTGCAAAAAAGAACGCATCTTCATCAATAACGCCCAATTGTCCACGAAGTTTGCCAAACTGGTATCGAGAGCTATCGATCTCAACTGCCGACGTATCTGGCCAAACGTAGAGAAAACAGGCCGCGTCCCGCCAGTATCCGAGATGCAACCGCAAGCAGAATGTCTCCATCGGCAGAGCACCGTCCTGGTGAATTAAGGGCTGGGCAACGTGGGTATCCACCAGGACTTGCTTGCCCGCAACAACCACTGCCCAGTCTGCCGGCTGTGGAGTTAGATCTGACCGGTATTCCGCTCGGAAGGATGTCATTGAATGCCTGGCTTGGCTGGATCTGGCTGGACAGCTTTAGAATTAAACGCAAAAAAGACCGCTCACTTGATGTACATGCACCCTACGGTGTTAATGGCTCAGCGGTTTTTTATTGGGTAGCCCAAGGCTGCGACACTTTCCTCGGCGATCTGCAGCGCGGAGTCATCGAGTTTGGATGCGACTGTAGCTGTGTCCAGGAAATATTCAACGCTGATAATCGCGTCGGCGAAGGTTTCAAGTAATTCTTTCATTGCAGCGGGTTGTTTGCTGGCCATCAACACTTCATCTACGAAAGTGACGCAACGTTCCAGCACGACTGCCGCCCGATGCTTCTTCAGCATGAACAGTCCACCCCGAACCGCGCTGAGCGTCTTTGAGATGTTGGCTATATGCCCCGGGTCGAAATTAGACTCCGTGAACGCGGTAACCGCCCGCTTGCATAGCGACAGCCCTGCTTCGCACTCCTGCAGAACAATACGTTCTGCCTGGGACAGTTCGTTGTCGGATATGACCTTGTTTTGCGTATCCTCAATGGAACTACCCGCTTCCGGACTGGACATCTTGGCATATTCAAGCGAATGCACCGCGCTCTCAACATAAAGCAGGGTTTTCGCAAGATGCTCCAGCTTGGACTCTTCGATTTCCTCGTTGTCGCGCCAGCGCTCAACCTCTTCCAGCTCGTCCTTGAGAGACGCGCTGGGTGCGGCTATCCCGACGACCGATAACGAATCCGCGATATTGTTCAGGCTCTGCCTGAGGCCGACAACATCGTCAATGGTGCGAATGCCCTGCGCGGACGTCTCCAGCACCTTTTTGACATTGCCAACTTCTGTATTAAGAACCTTCACCAGCGCATGAATAGTCTGAGAACTGGGACCCTTCAACGCCTGACGTTCTGCGCTGAGCGCTTTCTCGCTCAGCGGTTGCTTACGAATTCCATAATGCTGGAGGACCGCCTTGACCTGAGTACTTTCCGATTCCGAAAGCGACAGAAGATACAATAATTCCTTGAGCAATCCTTTCGGTGCCGCCGCGTGATACGCTGCCTTGCCGCCTTTCTGCACCTGCCGGATTATCCGGTCGATCCTGCTGAGCAGCATTCGACGCGGTTCGATAATCTCCATTTTCTCCGAGATCATGACATCCAGGGTCATGTTCGAAAGCCACCAAAGCACGGCAAGCGGCTTGTCATGCCCCAGTCTTTGCAACCGGACCAATGCACGTCGCATCAGCGCAAGAGATGCCGGAACCTGTTTGCTTCGCAGCACGCCCAGCAACCCCAGTTGATACATATGGCGTAGCCGGGCGAGCAATGACTGGAATTCGCCGTCTGAAACGACAATCGGATCTACAGCAGGCACCGCTGGAGGATTACCGATATTGATATTGAAAAAGAAGCTTTCAGGAAGCAACGGTTCTCTGCGGTACTTCCGCAAATCATTGATATAGGGGATCAGAAGAACCGGGAGCATCCGTTCGTTCTGTTGAACATACTCCAGATAACGCGTCAAAACGAAGAACGTATTGCTGACGAGTTCAATGTTTTTTTCAACTACCGGCTCGGAGTTGCCCGGCTCGATCATGTTGGCAGTTTCGAGAAGCTCCTCGGTTAAAATGCTTGCCCCCTTGAACTCGAGGAGCCGCAATATACCGAGGATCTGTCGAATCCCGTTTATACAAGCTTGAAGGTTGTTGATTTCCTGGTAGGACGAAACGTAAACCTCAAGATCCCGTGCGGCCTGTTCAATGGTAGAAAGAAGTTCATTCCTCACCATATGAAGAGATTGAAAACTGACGGTATCCGGCCTGTTCACGCTATTTTTTTATCCCGTTGAAATACTGACCACTCCGGCAAAGAGCCAGAACCACCCTCTGAATACACATTCAAGGCAAAACGTTCAGGCCGCATCTTAAGTAAATACACCAGCTTTGTCACTGGGGCTCAACCTGTGCCACAGCACCTGACTGGGTGCCTGAAGGCGAATAGTGCTGTGTCTTACGGCCTGCTAACAGTAATTTGATTGCTCCTGCCGGAGGGCATCTTTCGGTGGGCAAGGCCGAGCGAGCGCTGTTTGGTATTCCAAAATAAGCGAGCTCGAACGCCGCCGGGCGGAAAAATGGACCTGACCCTTCGAGTTGCGGTTGAAAAAAGGCCACTCTGCGTCGTCCATCGCTCATTTAAAAGAACCAGACTTCTCTCTTCGCTTCGTGATTGGCGTTTTCAACCACAACAGGCGCGATCAAATTTGTGTTAACAGGCCTTGGTAAGCCTGCATGGAACCCGTTGTCTGCCAGACAAACATCTGGCGCGCACGAACGCAGCTACCGAACCCTTTGTCGATGTTTGTTCAGTATAGGCGTTATTCGTCAAACTGTTGGTTTGAAGCCACGTAGTGCCAGGACCACGTGGAGCACTGTGACAATCGAAAGAGGACCGCGTCCCTCCCCCGGTGTCAGCCTTATATGACTTGATGGGGCAGCGTTGCCGCGAGTTCCAGCTCTCTTGTCGCTTTAAGCCATAGACACTGACCGCCCGAAGCCTTGTCAATATCAGTGAGTTTACGCTCGTGTTCAATAATCTCCGCAGCGGAAGCATATATGACGCGCAGCGGCCGTCGATCGCTGCTGATGAAATTTACCGTAGCCTCGGAGGATGAACTTTCCCCATCTCTTGCTTCGTCAATGCCCCAGTTCAGTGCGGTCTGACCACCCGTCATGATCAGGTATACGTCAGCGAGAATCTCCGCATCCAGCAACGCGCCGTGCAGATCGCGCTGCGAATTGTCTACTCCATAGCGCTTGCACAGCGCGTCCAGACTGTTTCGCTGCCCGGGATGCTTTTGCCTCGACATGACCAGCGTATCAAGTACCGAGCAAACCTCCGTTACCGGTGGCAATCCCATACGACCGAATTCGTGGTTAATGAAACCCACGTCAAACGGTGCGTTGTGAATGACCAGTTCAGCGCCTTTAATGAACTCCAGGAACTTCGCGGCAATCTCTTCAAACCGCGGTTTGTCGGCGAGAAAATCATTGGTGATGCCGTGGACCTCGATAGCGCCCTGTTCTACTTCCCGGACGGGATTGATGTACTGGTGATAGTGGTTACCAGTCGGACGCCGGTTTATCAGTTCGACACAACCGATCTCGATGATGCGGTGTCCCTGCTGCGGTTCCAAGCCTGTGGTTTCGGTATCCAGAACGATCTGCCTCATACCCCGCCCTTAACCTGTTGAACTCCGAGATTCGCCAGTTCATCGGCAATTTCGTTCTCCGCATGACCGCTGTGTCCGCGCACCCAGTGCCAGTGCACATGATGACGTTGGACTTCTTCATCCAGAGCCTTCCATAAGTCAACATTCTTCACGTCTTTTCTGGCCGATGTCTTCCAACCGTTGCGCTTCCACATTGCCACCCACTCGGTCACCCCTTTGCGCACATACTGGGAGTCAGTTGTGAGTGTGACCTCGCAGCCCCGTTTCAATGCTTTAAGTGCCTCAATGGCAGCAGTTAATTCCATGCGGTTATTGGTGGTAGGATTCTCTCCACCGAACAAACGCTTCTCGTGGTCGCCATAACGCAACAAGACGCCCCAACCTCCAGGGCCGGGGTTACCCTTGCAGGCACCATCGGTAAAGACATCAACTTTGGTTTTGGTCACTGGCAGGTCTTGACTCAACTGTTGGAGGAATCGGGAAGACGCGGATTAGGAGCAATTGACGACCGGCGTACCAGTGACAACCGCGCCGCGGAGCGTGCCGAAAGCGCCCGTTTTCCGACAGCTGGCAAACGGTGAGGTTTCTCCCAGGAGGGTGTGATCGGGGTCAGACTGGCGCGATCCTTACGGGCTACCAGACAGTAGAAATTCCCGAATGGAGCCTGCCACCGACGGAGCAGTCGCCCCACTGCGCCACCCTTGCCTCCTCTGCTTTGCCAGGAGAACCCGTATGAACCGTTATGGATGCGGAGTGTATTACAGTCGAGAAACTGGAGCCAGTCCGACACCCGCGACTTGGCCAGGCTGTTGCGCCTCCAGACTGCTTTGTTTGTAAAAATCTGTGCAAACGGCTTGCACATTCCCATGGCGCTGTAGGGATTGAAGCCAATGACAATGATATGACCACGCGCTATCGTGACCCTGCTTGCCTCTTTGAGGACCTGGTGCGGATTACTGGAAAATTCAAGAACATGGTGCAATACAGTAACGTCGACCTGCTCATCTTCAAGCGGCAATGCATCAAAGTCGCTGTACATACCGACATCGGCTGCCGTGTCGGGCGTGCCCGATCCGATGGAAAAACAGTGGCAAATCCGGCTGTTTTCATACAACTTCACGTTGCGGCTGATGCTCAACTGTGCCAGATGGTAACCAAAAAGGTAACTTAGCTCTTCGTCCAGCAGCTGCTGCTCCTGCATCAACAACTGCTGCCCGGCTGGCGTTTCAAACCAGTCCTGCAGCGCTCGCGTAGTTGACTCCAGGCCTCTAACCTGCTGCCTGCTTCTGATGTGGGAGTAGCTTTTGCGCAAAAACGCCATGCGGGCCTCGCTTCTGATGGCTGCCGGGTATTATTGATCATGCTTTGTTCGACAACAAGGTCAACCAATGTTTCGCGTTACCGCCATTCCGATCCATCAAGACAACTATGTCTGGCTCGTTCATACCGAAAAAGAAGCCTGGGTGATTGATCCCGGCCTCGCGACACCGGTGATCGACTGTCTTGCCAGCCTGAGAGTCACCCTCAAGGGGATACTGATCACCCACAAGCACTGGGATCACATCGCAGGCATTCAGCCGTTGCTTAAGGCGTTACCCGCTGCGGTATTTGGCCCGAAAGACCCGGCGATAACACTTGTGGACCATCCCGTCCGGGACGGGGATCACATCACTCTGGGCGAGCTCGATTGCAAGGTACTGGAGACGCCGGGGCACACCCGGGAACATCTAAGCTTCTATGTACCCGAAGCACATGCGCTCTTCAGCGGCGACACTCTGTTTTCAGCCGGTTGTGGTCGAATTTTTGATGGGAGCCATGAAGCGCTTTTCGCCTCGCTGGGTAACATCGCTTTGCTGCCGCCTCTTACCCGGGTTTACGGGGCCCATGAATATACACTTCAGAACATTGACTTCGCCTTGTACATTGAACCGGACAACCCGGATCTGCTGACCTATCAGAGGTGGTGCGTTCACCGCCGCCTGCAAGGTCTCCGCACCCTGCCGACCACTGTCGGGTGGGAAAGCCGGGTCAATCCCTTTCTGCGGACGGGAGTGCCGGCGGTGCGGCACCGGGTCGCTGAAATCTGCGGAATGGGAGAACTTGATGAATTTGAGACTTTTCGAGAGTTGCGGATTCTTAAAAATCGCTATTAGTTCACTGTCTTATAAGAATGAAATTTGCTCGCAGGTGGATCTCCGCTAGAATTTCACACAGCGCACTCCCCTTCTGGATGTTTTTTGACCAATGATCAGACCGATCTTTCTTATCCTTTCGCTACTTGTCCTCGGCGGCTGTGCGAGCCTTCCCCAGGAATTGTCCAATCCGCTCAAAAAGGACAAAAAGCCAAAGGTAAAGCTTTCAGACTGGCATCACGCATCTTTTGATTTCTGTTTTATCCGTAACACCGAACTGGAAGATTTCCAACTGCCGTACAAACTCGACCTTTGGGATCGTATTCGCGAAGGATTTGTTTTGCAGGACTTCGATCATCCCCGAGTTCAAAAGCAGATCTCCTGGTACGACTCAAGAGCCCATTACATCTTCCAGATGTCTGAGCGTGCCGGGCCCTACCTGTTCCACATCGTTGAAGAACTCGACAGGCGCGGCATGCCGATGGAGTTTGCACTTCTGCCGATCGTGGAGAGCTCTTTCGACCCCTTTGCCTATTCTCACGGCCGTGCGGCCGGTATGTGGCAGGTTATACCCGGAACTGCCAGGGCCCTGGGGCTGAAGCAGAACTGGTGGTATGACGGGCGTCGCGATATCGTCGCATCGACTGACGCGGCGCTGAATTATCTGGAGCAACTGAACCGCCGGTTTGACGGCGACTGGTTGCTGGCCCTTGCCGCCTACAATGGCGGCCAGGGTAACGTTGCCAGAGCTATCCGCAAAAATCGCCAACGGGGGCGACCCACTGATTACTGGTCTCTCGACCTGCCCGCAGAAACACAGATGTATGTTCCAAAGCTTCTCGCCATCCGCGAGCTGGTAAACGTGCCGAGCAAATATCACGTGAACCTTGCCTCCATACCCAATGAACCGTTCTTTGAGCTGGTTGATGTGGGTTCCCAGATCAGCCTGGCACGCGCCGCCGAACTGGCCGGCATCACCATCGCGGAATTCCAGGCATTGAATCCGGGGTTCAATCGGTGGGCGACCGACCCGGAGGGGCCACACCAGCTTCTGGTTCCCAGCCCCCGGGCACCTTATTTCCGGGATCAGCTCGGCCAACTGTCTCAGCAGGACAGGATGGTGTGGGATATCTACACGGTACGCCAGGGGGATAATCTTTCATCCATTGCCGGGCACTTCAATACTTCCGTAAACGTCTTGCAGCAATTGAACGGGCTCGCAAACCATTCAATCCGCGAAGGTGCAACTTTACTGGTGCCCATCGTACCAAAAGGGCAAATCCTTACGACTGTTCCCACAGAGCAGGTGCAACGCGCAACCGCCAAAGCTTCAGCAAAGCTGAATGGAAATATCACCTATAGAGTTCAAAAGGGTGACAGTTTGTGGAGCATTGCGAAGAAGTTCAAACTTGACCGCAAGCAACTCCAGGATTGGAACAAACTTAACGAGGGAGATCAAATCTTTGCCGGGCAATCTCTTATTGTCTGGAACGACGCCGTCAAGACATCAGCAAGAACTGGCGATTCCGCCAATACCATCAAGAAGGTTGCCTACAGGGTCCGCCAAGGTGATTCCCTGGCTCGTATTGCGAACAAATTCAATCTTCAGGTGAAGGACATCGTCGTCTGGAACGATGTGAACCCTAAAAGCTACATCCGGCCAGGTGACTCATTGACGCTGTTCGTTGATGTCACACGGGCACAGTACTGAACCTGACGGCCGCCAATTTTCCTAGACGCAGCCGCTTTTGCTGACCATCAAGCGCGTTGGCGCTTGATCAGATCATAGGCGGCCTGTATTTCCTGCGATCTTTCGGTAGCAACCTTGATCATTTCCTCTGGCACTCCCTGTCCGGCCAGCTTGTCCGGGTGATATTGGCTCATCAGTTTTCGGTATGCCCGCTTAAGCTCGGGATCGGTGACAGAAGCATCTACTCCAAGAGCGTCATACGCCTTCTGAAGTGAATCTACAGACGCCCCCGCCGGATTGCCATGTTCATCTCTGTGGAAATAATCCTGAGCCTTCGCCATACGCAGGACATGTTCGAAGGCAGCTTCGGAATAACCCAGACGCAAGCCTACGCGTCGCAAAATCTTTTCCTCTTCCGCATGGAAAGCTCCATCCGAAAGCGCCATCGTGATCAGATATACCAGCATGAGCTGCTTTATGTCCGGGTAGGGGCCGCAGACATTTATAAATTCGGTCAGCGCCATGTCAACATCGAAATCCGGGCGGGCGCCATGCTTGAACCATTCAATCGCTTGCAGCCGCTGCTCTTCGCTCAGCCGCATTCGCTTCATCATGGTTTCTGTGACGGCTATCTCATCTTCCGATACGCGACCGTCGGATTTGGCCATGTGACCAATCAGCTGGAAAACACTGGCAAAGAGAATCTGCTCGACCTGCTGACGCTTGGCGGGGTCGAAGTGGGACTGGAAATTGGTTAGGGCGCGGTCAAAGTAATAACCGACTATTAATCCAATTATCGCTCCGACCGGACCGAGGGTAACGAAACCCAGTAAAGCACATAGAACTCTCGCAACCCAGTTCACAATGACTCCTAAACAAATTACGATGGCAAAGCCGGAGGCAGTCCCTCTTCCACTTAAAAACGACGCAATCCCTCTACGCCAAATGTCTGTCGATCAAACCCTGCTAATCCGCCATCTATCGGAAAAATTCGATAGCGCTTGCGAGTTAACCCCAGTAAGCGGTGGCGATATTAACACGTGTTTTCTGTTTAAATGTGCCCAGCAGGAGTACTTCGTCAAATCAAACAAGGCCACCTGCTCCGCGGCAATGTTTCATGCAGAAACTGAATCATTGCTGCATTTGGGTGCTCAGTCAGCCATCAGGGTACCGAATCCCATCGTGCAGGGTGACGTTGATGGTATCTATTACCTTGTGCTCGAGGCCATGCACTTGTCTGAAAGTGGAGATTGGGAAGCGCTGGGCAGAGGGCTAGCGAACCTGCATCGCCATCAGTCGCGTTATTACGGCTGGCAGGACGACAATTTTATCGGGCGAAATCATCAATACAACCAGAAGCACTCTTGCTGGAGCGATTTCTGGTGGGAATGCCGACTGCGTCCGCAGCTGAATCTCGCCTGTGAAAGTGACCACCGGGTTACTCTTGAACCTTTGATTGAACCTTTACACGACGCTTCTCGCTCAGTGCTGGCGGAACATCGACCTGAAGCGTCGCTACTGCATGGAGATTTATGGCGCGGGAACGTCGGCTTTGGACGCCGTGGAGAGCCGGTCATATTCGACCCTGCAAGTTACTACGGAGACCGGGAAACTGATCTGGCGCTGACATGCTTATTCGGCGGCTTTCCTGTCTCTTTTTACAACGCCTATACCACAGCCTGGCCACTCCCTCCTGGAAATGAAGACCGTTTGCACCTGTACAATCTCTACCACTTGCTGAACCACCTCAATCTGTTTGGCGGCGGGTATCTTTCCCGCTGCCTTTCCGTCATCCGGAAGATTACGGCGACCGCACAGAAAATTTCACCCTGACAGCTTCAATCTGAATTTTAGCGACTGATACGCTTCAAATATGCGGCAAAACTGAGCGGCGTCTCCGCCTTTGTCGGGATGAGCCGTCGCCGCGGCACGGCGATAAGCTGCTTGCACTTCATGCCAATTGGCATCCTGGGGGACTCCCAGAATCTGGCAGGCCTGATCAGCGGTTTGCCAGCCATCATATCTCCGCCAAAACCCGTAAAGCAGGTTTACCACCTCCGCTTCAGTGACCTCACCGAACTCTTCCAGATCCAGATAATAGTTCCGCAGACCAGAATCTGCCGTCGCGAGCAATGAGGATTCACAGCCCTCTCTGACGACCAAGTCAATGGCTAATGCACTTATGTGCAAATACGCTCCACGCTCCTGGAATTGAACTTGGAGCCGATACAGAACATGCATGATCAGAAAATGTTTGCGAAAAAGTACGAGCGCTGCGTCAGTTGCGGGGATCCAGTCAAACAGCCCCTGGCGCTCGAGTTCTTTGAGCAGGGAATGCTCGGTCAGCGGGACGGACGACTGCAGGACGATTTGTTCGACGCCCTCCTGAATCGAGCGGATCTGACCGGCGTCAGGAATCATGACGCGTTCCGGTTTCCGGGTAATTCAAAATAGTGCCGAACGAAGATGACAGGATCGGAAGTAATTTGCCGTGGCATGGTGGCGGGTTCAGTTGCTTCCCCGGCGCCAGCTCGTTCCGGAACGCGAATCTTCGAGAACGACGTTGTGATTCTGGAGGTGCGCGCGGATTTCGTCGGCTCGAACATAGTTGCGAGCGACTTTGGCTTCGTTACGCTGAAGGATAAGCGCTTCAATTTCTTCCGCTTGCAGTACATCATCCGCGGATGAACCTTGAAACCAGGCTTGAGGATCCTGTTGCAACAATCCCATCACGGCCCCAATAGCTTTAATTTCCACCGCTGCGCGCCGGGCATCATCACCTTCACTTTTATTGGCCAATTTGGCGAGATGATGCAACTCGCTGATTGCAATGGGCGTGTTCAGATCATCGAGCAAGGCTAGAAACGCCTTGCTGCCTGCAAGTTCGAATTTGTCGGGATCTGCTCCCAAGTCACCTGCCTTGCGCAGCGCCCCATATAACGTATCGAGACTGGCTTTTGACTGATCGAGCAGATCCATCGAAAAATCCAGCTCGGACCGGTAATGAGCTGACAACAACGCAAACCGGATTACCTCCCCCGGATAATGCTGAAGAAGCCCTCTGACCGTTCGGAAATTTCCGAGCGATTTCGACATTTTTTCGCCGTTGATATTGATATACCCGTTATGGACCCAGTAGCGAACGTACTCTTGTCCCCCGTGCGCGCAGTGACTTTGTGCCAATTCATTTTCGTGATGAGGAAAGATCAGGTCTCTTCCGCCGCCGTGGATATCGATGGTCTTGCCGAGGTGTTTTTCAATCATCGCGGAACATTCGAGGTGCCATCCGGGCCGGCCGCGTCCCCAGGGGCTTTCCCATCCCGGTTCCGTTGCAGTCGATGGTTTCCACAATACAAAATCCCCGGCATATTTTTTGTACGGAGCCACTTCAACTCGTGCCCCATCCAGCATGTCCTCCAGGGACCGATTTGAAAGCGCTCCATATTCCGGCATGGATTTCACCGAAAAAAGCACATGTCTCTCCGCCTCATAGGCATGCCCGCGGGATAGCAAAGTTTCGATCATCCCGATCATATCTTGCACATGATGGGTTGCGTACGGCGTTATGGTCGGTGGCAGGTTATTGAGACCCGCCATATCTTCGACATAGGCTTGGGCATATTCCGCGGACAGATCTTCAATGCTACGTCCCTGCTCTTTTGCGGCTTTCATTATTTTGTCGTCAATGTCGGTTACATTACGGGCGTAGATAACGCTGGGGTAAAGTGACTGAAGTACCCGGAACAAGGTATCGAATACGACGACCGGCCTCGCATTGCCGATATGCACATAGTTATAGACGGTTGGCCCGCAGACATACATCTTGACCTGATCTGCACTGATCGGCGTAAACAGCTCTTTGTTTCGGCTTTTAGTGTTGTAAATGTAAAGATTCATGAATACGCCCCGGGAATGATTAATCAGTGTCGGTTCTGGTCCAGCTATCTTTCAGGTCTATTGTTCTGTTAAACACCAGCCCTTCTTCTTTCATGTCGCGACAGAAATACCCTTCCCGTTCAAACTGAAAACCCTGTTCCGGCACTACATCCCGCAAACCGGCTTCACCTTTACAGTTTTTCAAAGTTAAAAGGCTACTGGGATTGATAGCCTGCAAGAAATCCCTGTCTGCTGCACCGGGTTCCGGATCGGTAAACAAACGGTCGTAAAGTCGCACAACCAGATCCACGCAATCGTGTGCTGCTGCCCAGTGAATTACACCTTTGGGCTTTACTCCATCCGCAGGGTCTTCACCCAAAGTCTCCGGCAAATATTTTGCGTGGACCTCTACGATTTCACCCGCCTCGTTTTTTTTCACGCTCTCCGCTTCGATAACATACGCGTGTCGCAGGCGGACACGTTTGCCCAGCACAAGCCGCTTATACTTTTTGTTTGCTTCTTCCCGGAAATCTTCAGCGTCGATATAAACCACCTTGCCAAAAGGCAGGCTACGCTCACCCAGATCATCCCTCTGGGGATGACCGGCAGCCGTCAAGGTCTCAAATTGACCATCGGGATAGTTTGACAGAACAACCTTCAATGGACGCAGAACCACCATGGCACGAGCTGCATTTTTATCCAGATCATCCCGGATCGCGTGTTCCAGCATCGCCACATCGACGACCCCATCCGAACGGGTGACACCAATCATTTCGCAAAATTTCCGCAAGGCCCGGGGCGTATAACCTCGCCGCCGGAAACCGGCGATGGTGGGCATACGCGGGTCGTCCCAACCGTCAACATGCCCTTCGTCGACCAACAGCTTTAGCTTTCTTTTGGAAGTGACAGTGTAGTTCAGGTTCAGGCGACCAAATTCATACTGCTTTGGTCGGTGGGGAACGGGAAGGTGCTCGATGAACCAGTCGTACAAAGGTCGATGATCGGCAAACTCCAGAGTACAGATGGAATGTGTTACGCCTTCAATCGCATCCCCCTGACCATGTGCATAATCATACGTGGGATAGATGCACCATTTGTCGCCAGTCTGATGATGAGTCTGCTTGCGCACCCGATATAAAATTGGATCACGCATATTGATGTTGCCATGAGACATATCAATTTTTGCGCGCAGAACACATTCGCCGTCCGCCATGCGGCCGGCCTTCATGGCCTCAAACAAAGCCAGATTTTCTTCCGGATCGCGATTTCGATATGGAGAATTTTTTCCGGGCTCTTTCAGGGTGCCACGATATTGCCGTGCTTCATCAGCAGATAAATGGCAGACGTAAGCAAGGCCCCGCCTGATCAGGTATATCGCCCATTCGTAAAGCTGATCGAAATAATCCGACGCGTACTTCGGCTCCCCGTGCCATTGATATCCCAGCCACTGGACGTCACGTTGAATTGACTGAACGTATTCGTCGTCCTCTTTGGCCGGATTGGTATCGTCAAAACGCAGATTGCATTGCCCGCCAAAAGTCTCTGCCAAACCGAAGTTCAGACAGATAGACTTGGCATGTCCTATGTGTAAATAGCCGTTGGGCTCGGGCGGGAAACGGGTGGTAATCTGGGTATGGCGACCCTCAGCGAGATCATTACTGATCAGCTGCTCAAGAAAATTCAGGGGTTTGGTGGCGTCTGACATAGTTGTGGATTACCGGGATGTAGGGCGGTAGCCGCCTGGAGTTAGGTTCCGATTTGAAGCCAAAGCGCGTATTATAGCCGCCTCGCAGGCCACTGAGCCACGCCCATCGACCCATTTAACGGGAGTTTGTCTGACATGATCACCCTGCATACCAACTACGGCCAGATCGAGCTGGAGCTGGATTTTGAAAAAGCACCCAAGACCGCCGCGAACTTCAAGCAATACGTGGACGAGGGATTTTTTAATGGCACAATCTTCCATCGGGTCATCGATAACTTCATGATTCAGGGAGGCGGTTTTACAGAGGGGATGCAGCAAAAGGCCGTGCGCGCACCGATAGATAACGAGGCAGACAACGGCTTGTCCAACGACAAGGGCACCATCGCCATGGCACGCACCATGGACCCGCACAGTGCCACCGCACAGTTTTTTATCAACGTCAAAGATAACCATTTCCTGAATTTCAAGAGCAAGGATATGCAAGGCTGGGGATACTGTGTCTTCGGCAAGGTGGTTCGCGGAATGGATGTTGTCGAAAAGATCAAGAATGTCAAAACCGGCAGCAGCCACGGTCATCAGGACGTGCCGTTAGAGCCAGTGGTCATTGAGTCTGTAACTGCAACCTGACTGGATATGGCAACGTTTTTCATATCAGATCTGCACCTTGCGAGTGACCAGCCCCGGCTGTTTGCCGCATTTAATGCATTTTTGCGCGGCCCCGCCAGGAACGCGGACGCTTTATATATACTTGGTGACTTCTTCGATGCCTGGATTGGGGATGACGATGACGATGAATTCCTGACGGGAGTCAAGAATGCATTGCGCCTTTATTCCGCGGCGGGTACGACGGTTTACGTATTGCACGGCAATCGCGACTTTCTTTTAGGGGAGACATTTGCTGAACAGACCGGCTCAATTCTGCTGGCGGAATCCACCGTCATTGACCTCTATGGTCGCAAGGTTCTGGTGATGCACGGTGACAGCCTCTGCACCCAGGACTCCGAGTATCAGCAGTTCCGCTCCATGGTGCGCAACCCGGGCTGGCAACAGCAGGTCCTGGGGCTACCGCTTCCCCAGCGGCGCCTGATGGCGGCAAACTTGCGCAGACAGAGTCAGTCCATGAATGCGATAAAAGCAGAAGACATCATGGATGTGACACCGGAAGAGGTCACCCGTGCCTTTCGGAACGCCGACGTCGACCTGCTCATACACGGTCACACCCACCGTCCCTTCCGTCATCAAGTATCCATCAACGGCAGCGACGCTGAACGGATTGTGCTGGGGGCGTGGCATGACCGGGGCTGGTTTCTTGAGGCCGGTACCGACGGCGACCTGGATCTTCAGTCCTTTGCCATCCCGCAGTAACGCTGCGGGAGCTTCTCTGGCGCCGGATGCGCTCCTTGCGCGCCACCGATCATTTAGAAGGTCGTTAAACCCCCGAATGGAAGCGAAAATTCTCATCCGGACTCTGTATCAGAGTCTGCTCCAGATCCAGAAATACTTCGATTCGATCTGATATGCATTCCTCTCCCGCAGCGTCCTGCGCCAGGGCGAGATAGTCAGTGAAATGTCTGGCTTCAGATTTCAATAGTGATCGATAAAATTCGCTCAATTCGGCATCCAGATGCGGTGCCAATGCGAAGAACCGTTCGCAAGAACGCGCTTCTATGATTGCCCCAACGATGAGGGTGTCTACCAGCTTTCCAGGATCGGTCTGCCGGACAGGTGCCCGTAACTCTGATGCATAGCGCGAAGCAGAAACATATTCATACGCGATTCCTCGCTGCTGCATGATCGCCAGCACCTGCTCGAAATGGCGGAGCTCTTCTCTCGCCAGACGCGACATTTTATTGAGCAATGGAATATTGGAAATGTAGCGATACATCAAGTTGAGCGCCGTACTGGCGGCCTTTTTTTCACAGTTTGCGTGATCGATGAGCAAAATGGCCGAGTTCTGCAAGGCTTTGTCGATCCAGGCTTGCGGGGTCTCACAGCGCAGGAATGCGTGAATGGCGTTCATCAAAGGTGCCCCGGGAAAAAACGCTCATAGTGAGCACACGAAATCTGATAAAAGCTCGTTTCGACTTCCGCTCGCAATTCATCTGTAGAAAGCCGGTTCCATGGCGGCAGCGCCTCACACCCAATCGCACCAAGACTGGGCAGGCTTTTACCCAGACGTCGAAGGATTTCGTAAACAATCCATGAGTCAGTACTGGACAAATCGCAATTCAGCTGGTGCGCGCGTGCCTGTTTTCGCAGCATGTCAGGATCGACTACCCGAATTCGCGAGCTGATTATCTGATCGAGGAGCACTTCGATGCGGCTCAATATGACATCCCGCTCTACATCGTCGTAACCGTTCCAGCGAATTATCTCGTGCGCAAAACGCTTACAACCGCGACAAACACTGTCGCCGATTCCGGTGGAGCAAACGCCGATACATGGTGTCTTTCGCCGTGCCACCTGACCTCCTCAGTTTTCGAGGCTGCGCACCTTAGCAGATTTGCTGATGACCGAAAAGATTCACCTCTATCAGGCGCCGTCCACCTTCAACTTCTGGCCGTCGTCAAGTCAGTTACCGGCCGTCATCGACTTTCGAATAGTTGTGGCCTTTCCTTAACACTTCGCGCACCTTGGTGTAGAATTCCCGCCCGATTTTCAGACGATGCGGAAACCGCTTGCGAGCATCTCCAGCGCGCAGGCCGGACCACATCAAGACCGGACCGAACGCGATTTTCGCCATTCCCATTGTTTGAAAACACCTTCGGTTCGAAAGGCATCCGACGGTCGGCACGTTTACTTCAGCCCCTATAGACTTTCAGGGGTGTCGACCCCGGCCGTGGCTATATGCCGGTATCTCAGCCCGCCGACCCACCTCGGTGTAATTGCCGAAAGTAACCATTTAACGAGGATTTTTCTGTGCTTGACGCTTATCGTGAACACGTCGCGGAACGTGCATCTCAAGGTATTCCACCCAAACCATTGACCGCCGATCAAGTTCAGCAGCTCGTTGAATTACTGAAAGCTCCCCCGGCCGGAGAAGAATCGACCCTGGTGGAGCTGTTATCCGAGCGGGTTCCGCCGGGAGTGGATGAGGCCGCGTATGTAAAGGCGGCCTTTCTGACTGCGCTGATCAAGGGACAAGCAGAGTCACCGGTCATTGACGCCCCACTCGCGATCAAGCTCCTCGGGAACATGCACGGGGGTTACAACATCGAAACGCTGGTGGAACTTCTGGACGATGAGGATCTGGCGGGGCTTGCCACCACAGAATTGAAGCATACCTTGTTGATGTTTGACTCTTTTCACGATGTCGCCAGCAAGGCCAAACTGGGTAACCGCCAAGCCCAGTCACTCTTGCAAAGCTGGGCCGACGCGGAATGGTTCACCAGCCGCCCGGAGGTGCCGCGTTCCATCAGGGTTGCTGTGTTCAAGGTGACCGGTGAAACCAATACAGATGACCTGTCACCTGCACCGGACGCCTGGAGCCGACCAGACATCCCCCTGCATGCTTTAGCCATGTACAAGATGCCACGCGAAGGGCTTAACCCGGAAGAGCCAGGCGCACGAGGACCGATGAGCCAGATCGATTCTGTTCGCTCACTCGGCGTGCCCGTAGCTTTCGTGGGCGATGTGGTTGGCACCGGATCATCACGAAAATCGGCGACCAATTCTGTTTTGTGGTTCTTTGGCGATGACATGCCGGGCGTTCCAAACAAACGCGGGGGTGGCATCTGCATCGGCGGTAAAGTCGCGCCAATCTTCTACAACACCATGGAGGATGCCGGCGCTCTGGTTTTTGAAGCCCCTGTGGAGAAATTGGCCATGGGCGACATCATCGAGATACGTCCCTACGACGGTTTGATTGTTGACCAGTCAGGCGAAACAGTGAGTGAGTTCCAGCTCAAGTCGGATGTGCTGCTGGATGAAGTGCGTGCAGGCGGCCGTATCAACCTGATTATTGGGCGTGGACTGACCGCAAAGGCTCGTGAGACATTGGGTTTGCCGCCTTCAACGCTCTTCCGGACGCCGCAGGCACCCGCGGATTCTGGCAAGGGTTATACCCTCGCTCAGAAAATGGTGGGTCGTGCCTGTGGGGTTGACGGAATACGGCCGGGTACTTATTGCGAACCGGCAATGACAACGGTCGGATCGCAGGATACAACCGGCCCCATGACACGCGACGAACTGAAAGACCTGGCCTGCCTCGGTTTCTCAGCGGACCTGGTCATGCAGTCATTCTGCCATACAGCCGCCTATCCCAAGCCCGTCGATATTGATACCCAGCACACGCTGCCCGATTTCATCATGACCCGCGGCGGGGTTTCCCTGCGCCCAGGCGACGGCATCATCCATAGCTGGCTCAACCGCATGTTGCTTCCCGACACGGTCGGCACAGGGGGCGACAGCCATACTCGGTTCCCGATGGGAATCTCTTTTCCTGCAGGTTCCGGATTGGTGGCTTTCGCCGCTGCGACAGGTGTAATGCCTCTGGATATGCCGGAATCAGTGTTGGTACGCTTCCGCGGACAGATGCAACCTGGCATCACCTTGCGTGATCTCGTTCATGCAATTCCCTATTACGCCATCCAGCAGGGCCTGTTGACGGTTGAGAAGAAAGGCAAGAAAAACATTTTTTCTGGCCGCATTCTTGAAATCGAAGGACTGGAGAATCTGACCGTCGAGCAAGCTTTCGAATTGTCCGATGCTTCTGCCGAACGTTCGGCGGCTGGTTGCACCATCAAGCTGTCTGAACAAACCATTGCCAAATACCTCAGGTCAAACATTACGCTACTTCGCTGGATGATCAGTGAGGGCTACGGGGATCCGCGGACACTGGAGCGCCGGGCATTGAAAATGGAGGAATGGCTGGCCAATCCGAACCTGCTCCAGGCGGACGCGGATGCCGAATACACCGCAATACTTGAAATTGACATGTCGGCGATCCGGGAACCGATTGTCTGCGCGCCTAATGATCCTGACGACGCCCGCCTTCTCAGCCAGGTCGCAGGTGACAAGGTCGACGAAGTCTTCATCGGTTCCTGTATGACCAACATTGGACATTTCCGCGCTGCTGGAAAATTGCTGGAGAAGAATACAGCCGGCCTCAAGACTCGATTCTGGATCTCTCCACCGACAAAGATGGACCAGCATACGCTCATGGAAGAAGGCTATTACAACATCTATGGCCGCAACGGGGTCAGGACAGAAATGCCGGGCTGCTCCTTGTGCATGGGGAACCAGGCAAGGGTCGCTGACGGCGCGACGGTTCTTTCCACCTCCACCCGCAACTTCCCCAATCGCCTCGGCAATGGCGCAAACGTCTATCTTACATCGGCCGAGCTGGCGGCGATTGGTGGCATTCTGGGCCGTCTGCCCCAGCCGGAGGAGTACCTTCAGTATGCAAATGAAATCGAGTCCATGAGCGACGAGATATTCAGGTACATGAATTTCGATCAACTCGCCTCGTTTGTTGAAGGTGCCGAGAAAGGAAAGAGAATTGCCGTAACTCAGGTCGAAGACGTCCGCCTTTAGGCCTGTGCCATCATTGAAACGGTTTATGGCGTTCAGCCATAACCGTTTCAGTTATCAAGTTAACCGGGCTGCCTGTAAACCCTACGCAGGCTTGTAAGTGCTGCATTTTAAACCCGGCCCTCAGGTTCCATGTCTTCCAAACCATGCCTGTCCGAACAGCTTCGGTCTTGGGTACGGATTGTGCTGCCAATTCGGTGGACTACCGTAAGACCCAAACGGCGCTTAAAAACCGCATAAGAAGACAGGAGCTGACCATGAATACTGACAATCAAACCTGGATAGTAGTTGCCGACGGCGCAAAAGCCCGCGTGATGGAATACCACGGACCGGATCAGCCACTGGTAATGGTTCCGGATGGAGAGTTTTCCCAGCCCAATTTGCCCTCACGGGAAATCGCCAGCGATAATCGAGGTCGCGGATATTCGGGCACTGGCAGAAGTCAAGGCGGAGCCAAGGAATTCAGTTCTGATCCCCATGAGTTTGAGGAAGCCCGCTTTCTCGGCAAAGTATCGGAGTTCCTTGATACTCACGTTACGGAATTCGATCAGCTGGTAGTGGCGGCAGCCCCTAAAGCCCTTGGTACCCTGAGGAAGAAGGTCTCCACTGGTGTTCAGAAAAAAATCTGTGCTGAGCTCGATAAAGATCTGGCGGGGCTGTCCCTCGAGGAAATGCGAGCACATTTAAAAAGTGTCTTGAAACTTAATACCCGTCATTAAATAAGCAGAACACTAATCCCGATCGCAACCGTTCTCAGGCTCTCTGGCCCTCCTGAAAGGGTAGAGAGCCTGGGTCAAAGACTTCCTGATCAGCTGTTCCCGTATAAGCGCTTTAGAAATTCTGTCATTCGGCGCCATGAATCGGTATCGGCATTGGCGTCATAACGTAAAGGCAGGTTAAATTCTTTCCCTTTTTCAGTCGCGTCCGGATTTGTGAAAGCATGAGTCACACCTGGATAGTCGATAAATTCATGCTTTAGACCTGCTGCTTTCATCTCAGCCTGAAACTGATCTTTTTGCTCCGGGGGGACCATCGGATCATCTGCGCCATTAAGCACCAGAAACTGTGCGCTGACACTTTCGCCGATGGGGGGCAGGTTCTGCAGGGCACCATGAAAGCTGACAACGCCGTCGAGATCCACGCCCATTCTGGCCATACTTAACACCACGGCACCGCCAAAGCAGTATCCGATGGCAGCCGTTTTTTCCGGATCAGTCACGGGGAGCTCTTTGAGCAGACTAAGCGCAGTATTGAAACGCTGGAGGGCAACAACCTGCTGGGATGCCACTTCGGTCATGAATTCAGTAGCCTGCTTGGGATGCTCCGCCACTTTGCCATCTCCATACATATCGATGGCAAAGGCTGCGTATCCCAGCTCCGCGAGCATGTCGGCCCGTTTGCGCACATAGTCATTATGACCCCACCATTCGTGCACCACCAGAACGCCCGGCAGGTTCTGAGCACCTCTGGGGTAGGCCACGTAACCGGTAAATTCAGTGTCCTCTATGGTGTATTTGATTTCGCGGCTGTAGATTCTGGGCAGTGCATCCACAAGCTGCTTCAGGTTTTGCAAGCCCTCTTCGTAATCCGGCCCAATCCAACGGTCCATCAGCAGGCCAACGTACCGGCTGAAAACGTTCATTCCGTGATCTTTCTGAAGCCCCCAGACAAGCCGGGTACCTGCATCTTCGGGCATGAGATCGAAATAGGATTCCGCGGTGCCCATCGCTCCGAAGTCCAACTCGGCCTTGACGTGCTCGAAAGGTACGGAGCTGGTGATTGACATGCGTCCACTGGCAATTTCCGGCTCTTCGCTGGACCATTGCATGCTTGCGCCGATTCCCTCTTCCGAGCCATCGTCGTTTACCGCCATGTCAGGATCTTTTCTTGACCAGGGCGACCACTGCCGGAAATTCTGCAGGTTATTTACATAATCGAATACTGTGGCCTGATCGCTGTTCAATATGACCGACCGCTCAACCTGAGTGGTTGCAGGAAGGAACAAACCCCCTACCGCCGCTCCGACAAGCAAGAAGATAAGTAGAACAAAGAACGATGTAACAACTCTCACAGCAGCCCCCGGGTTGGTTTGTTGTTTTGTGAATTCAAGACGGGCGACAGTTTACCCCGCTTTTTTTTCCCGAATGAAAAAATCTTCGATTGCGGTGCGCTCCCACATGGCATCCTGATAACCCAGCTCTATCAATTCCTTGCAGTACTCATGTGAAAAGAGCAGATAGCTGGCGACTGCGGCTCCTCCCCCACTGGTAGTGGCGCCCGTACTGCGCAGGAAAAACCGCAGACTTGGTGGCAGATTTCGAACCAGGCGACCGGCAATCTTGTCGAGTGGCCGGGAAGGTGAAATGACCAAAGTATCCACCAACCTCAGATGCTGGGTTTTTTCGCAACGCTTTGAACCAACCAATGCCAAAAGCGCGTTGACTCGCTCGATGTGTTCAAGATCGCCTTCCAGTGCGTCAATGAAGGCACTGTTGAACATCTGTCCAATGATCTGCGCCATTGACGGCGAATGTTTGGCGGTCACTGATCGGCGGATATTTCTGCGCGGGCTTCGGTTGCTGCTCACTCCAATAACAAACAAGCGGCTGGCGCCGAGGTGAAGTGCCGGGCTGATAGGCGCCATCTGACGCATGGCGCCATCTCCAAAATATTCACGTCCAATCTGCACTGCGGGGAAGATGGTCGGAATTGCCGACGATGCGAGCAAATGATTTACATCAATGGTGTCCGGTGTACCGACGCGGCGAGCGCGACGCCATTCCGCCTGACCGGCCTGGCTTTGAAAAAAGCTGACCGAATCGCCGGAACTGTATCCCATGGCTGTGATACAGAGGGCACGCAGATCGCCCTGCTCGATCCGGCGCGCGATGTTGGGGAACTCAATCGTTTTCTGCAGCAATGTTTTTAATGGCGAATTGTCCAGCAAGGATAAAGGCCGTCCCCGACTGACGCCCTCGTTCAACAAGGACAGCCCGAGTTTTGCGAGGCTACCACTTAATGGGCTCCATCCGGTTTTGAACACTGAGTCGATCTCGAGGGACTGCCAGATGCCGGCCAAATGATGCACCGCATTACTGAAATGGCCGTCGTAAGCCGCCAGAGAAGTTGCATTGATCGCACCCGCAGAGGTTCCGCAGATGATGGGAAAGGGGTTGGGCTGATTCGGGACGATGTCCACCAGCGCTTGCAGTACGCCGACCTGATAGGCCGCTCTCGCACCGCCCCCGGATAGTATCAGAGCATTAACGGACATAACCCGCCGTAACGATTATGGGAAGACAAAGGGCTCACCGGGAGTCGCTGTCCTTCAAGGGTCGTACCTGCAGCATGTCACCGGTGTACCCGGAGACTTCTACAATGTCGCCTTCCTTGAAGTCCTCACTACACAGTATGATCCAGACCGCATCATTTAGCTGAGCCTTTCCGCGCCCCATGCCCAACCGCTTGGCAACCGACACCCTAAGGCCTATCAACTGGCTCTTTTTACGTTTGATCCGCCTGGTGGCATTACCGGGTCGCGCCACGCGACCCCGCCACCAGATTAAAAAAAACGCGAGTGGCAAGACAACCATCGCGCCGACCACCTGGAGCGTCGTCGAAATTGGATAAAAGGAAAGAAATAAGGCCACCACTAGCGATGCCGCGGCCAGGGCAGACAGTGAAACTGCCAGCATCCAACGCGATAGAAGCAGACACAGCAGTCCCAGAATCAGCCAGTGCCACCCGTTAAAGTGGCCCGCCCGGGCGGCTGTGATCAGGTTCGAAACGGAGCTGAAGTCTGCGCTGTCCATGTGTGTCTGATCTTAGGATTCCAAAGGCGCCAAGCTTATCCCGTGCACTACGAAGGGTCAAATCGAGCGGTCGGAGAGCGGCGGGTAATAGTCTCATTAACCACCTCCTGAATTCTTCATGGAAGCCTGGTGGTTCCTCAGGCTCCAGGCGCCGGCGCGCTCAACCGTTCGAGCACCAGTTGACTGGACTTGTCCCCGGCAGGTGTTGCGTAGACCTCACTCCGCTTGAGCTTTTCGGTACCGTCAAGTTCAAAGGAGAGCTGCCGCAGGTATGCCTTGTCGACATCGGACAGACCTGCGGCGCTCTGAAACTTGAAATTAATAAGATTTTTTTTCACATCAGAATTCATGACCAGAGTTGGCTGGTTCCCGTGCGGGCAATAATGGGTCGCCATCAACTGGTCCTGATTAAGTGTGTACAGGGTTAACGCGTGCGTCTTGCCCTTGTATCGCCAGGTTTCAACCAGTACGGTGTCATTGGCCGCAACGTCGAACGTGATGCTCAAATCCTGGTTCTGGTTGCCAGAGACTTTCCACTGACCTTCATAACGTGCCATCTGTTGAAATACCTCAGGTCCTTTTGCTCTTTTGGAGGATGCCATTTGAGCCATGGCGAAAGTGCCCCAGAAAAAAGTTATGGCCGCCAACAGCAGCCCCGCGAAGTTCTTGCTCATATCAGTTCCGCCAATTTTGCTCATCAAGTCTTGCCGTCCCACTATTCGACAACCTGTGGGGTCGTAACCGGTACTTCATTGGGCCCGATCAAATCGAAGATGTAGCGGTACTGCACCCCAGTTACTGCAACCAGCTGCCCGTTTTTTATCAGGGGCACATAAACGAGCTGGTTGGCAGCTTCAATGGCAGACTGGTCAAATACAGTGCCGGGTTCACTGCCGATAATCTGAATATTTTCAGGCCGGCCATCTTCCGCCACCGTGAACTCCACCAGTGCCCAGCCTTCGATCTTTTCCTGCCGCGCTTTGTCTGGATATTCGGGAACAACGAAGTGAATGGGGGTCATGCCTGATGGGTTAGCGACCAGCATGCGATCGGGCGCCCTTGGCGCTTTGATACTCGAACAGCCGCTAACCATCAATATCGCAAGTACAACAATACGTTTGACCATAGAGTGAAACCAGATTAGGTAATGGTGCTGTCGCGGATTCGCCACAGAAAGCTGTCGCGACGGAATGCTCCCGGGTCGAGCGGACTCAAACCGGATTCTCAGGCCAAATTCGTTTAAACTCTCCGGCGCTGCGATTTCAAAACAGTGCGAATAGTAACAAACTCATATAAAAGTAATCACTTTTCCGAGGTCAACATATGAAACACGCCATTCTTTTGGCTATGTCCGTGGTGATCGGTGCCGGCTGTAGCAGCACTTCATCGACGCATAACTCCGCGGACGGAACACTGAAGCACCAGGTACGGTTGCAGGAAGTACTCGACAGTCAGTCAGATGAAACCAAAGCTCGTTACCCCTATCGCAACCCCGCCGACACCCTCACTTTCTTCGGAATTGAACCAGGCATGACTGTTGTAGAAGTCATGCCCGGTGAAGGTTGGTATACCCAGATTCTGGCTCCTTATTTAGGAAACAAAGGTACTTTAATCGGCCTGGATTACCCGGCTCCGATGCTTTCGCATTTTGACTGGGCAACACCTGACTTCATCGAGAAGCGTAAGTCGTGGCCCCAAGAGTGGACCGGCCGACGCTCTGAATGGGGCGGCTCTTCGGCAGCCAACATGGTGGCATACAGTCTTGATGCTATCCCCGACTCTCTGAATGGAACCGCTGACAGTGTGCTTTTTATTCGGGCATTGCACGGCCTGGCACGATTTGAGTCAGCAGGTGGCTATATGTCATCCGCCTTGAAATCCTCCTATGACCTTCTGAAACCCGGCGGCACTGTGGGCATAGTACAGCACCGAGCTCCGGACACTGCTTCCGATGCCTGGTCAGATGGTAGCCGCGGCTACATGCGTGAGGACCAAATAAAGGCGGCAATGGAAAATGCCGGGTTCGAATTCGTGAACAGTTCAACGGTTAATCGCAACGCCAAAGACAAGCCCACCGAGTCGGACTCCGTCTGGCGGCTGCCGCCTTCACTGGCAGACAGCAAAGACAACCCGCTCCTTCAGAACCAATACCTTGCAGTTGGAGAGTCGGATCGCATGACTCTGCTGTTCCGCAAACCTGTCGGTGCTCGGTAGAAATAAAGACTATCTAACTGTATCCCCGGTGTCGGGGGTATGACAGGATCTTTTATTCCGCTGTACCAGCCCGGTTACTGCTGACCAAATCAACTCTCAGCAGTAACCGGTGCGTTTGCTGAAGTCGTTCAGTCGCGATGCGACCGTCGGCCCAGAATTCTTCGCAAGGTGTCATCCCGGTCAATAAAATGGTGCTTCAACGCTGCCAGTGCATGAAGAACTACGAGCCCTATCAGCACAAACGCGGAATATTCGTGAATCTCCCCTGCCAGATCCTGGAGATTTCCGTCAGACGAAATCAGGCTAGGAAATTCAAACCAGCCATAAACCGACAAGGGATCCCCTTCCGCCGTTACGATCAGATATCCCGTTACAAACATTCCTACCATCAGCAAATATAGCAGCCAATGCACGGCCCGAGCCGATATCCGCTCCCAGCGAGCGTGTGTAGGGAGGCTGTCAGGAAAATGACTAAACATGCGAAATAGCAGCCGGCACAAAATCAGCGCTGCCAACGTCACTCCAAGAGCCACATGCAGTTCCGGCGCTTTCTGATACCAACCGTGGTAGTAATCCAGACTATCCATCCAAAGCCCCAGGCCGAAAAGACCGAGTACCAGGGGTACAGTCAACCAGTGAAATATCAGGGCAAAGATGGAATAACTTTGCGGTGCAGATCTTTTCACGTTCAGTCCTTAACGCTTTTACTGGCAATTTCGAATACGTCCGTGGAAAGTTTTTCAGCGTTCAGGATCCGATTCAGCTCTGCCTTCATCAACTGTTGACGTATCAGATCATAACGTCGCCATTTGGACAATGGCGTGATCAGCCGCGCGGCGATCTGGGGATTCTGGCTATTGAGCTGAATGACCTGATCTGCGAGAAATCGGTACCCGTCTCCCGACTGCTGGTGGAAGTTGACGAGATTACTGTTACTAAAAGCACCAATCAAACTGCGAATTTTATTAGGATTCTTCTGGTCGAATGCCGGACTTTGCAGCAAGCTCCTGACTTTAGACAGAGTACCCGCTTTTGTGCTGCTCGCCTGGACCGATAACCACTGGTTGACGACCAGCGACTCGTGATGCCATTTTTCATAGAAAAATGCCAAAGCCTTGTCGCGCTCCGCTTCGATTGACGGTAGCTCGCAATGCGTCAGACAAGCCAGCGCTCCGAAGCTTTCGGTCATGTTCCTTCCGTGATAAAACTGATGTACACACAGGTCGCGGTTCGACGCATCGTCCAGCTGTACCAGATAGCCAAGTGTTTTGTTCATCAATGCGCGTAGGGCCATGCTTTGAGCATCGACCGCCTGAGTCCCCTCCAGCCTGGTATTGCAACGCTCATAGACCCGGCGAAATTCCCGTGGAAACGCTTCTACCAGTCTCAATCGAACCGCCTGTCGGGCGTTGTGAATCGCTGTAACATCGATCACTTCAAACTGATCGCCAATATAACTCTCCGCCGGAAGCTCCAGCATCAGGGCGACCATTGCCTGATCGATATGCTCGTTGTCCAGCACTCCTGCGAATCCTTCCCGCAGATGTACAAACGCCTTGCTCTGCCCTTCTGCAATCATCTCCTTTATAACGATTAGCGCAAGTTTCTGCGCTGCATCCCACCGACAGTATCCATCGGTCTCGTCTGCCAGCAGTCGCTTGAGTTCTTCTGGTCGATAGGGAAATCGTAGCTTTACAGGCGCTGAAAAGTTTCGCAGCAAGGCTGGAACTGGCTGCTCTGCAACATTTTCGAAGACGAAACATTCTTCTGTCTGCGTTAACTCAAGCACCGCATGATCAGTTCCGGCTCTCGACGTACCCGGATCGGGATTCATTACAAGGGGTATTGGACCGGACGGTCCGAGAAGACCCATGGCCAGCGGGATGACAAACGGCTTCTTCTGTTCCGCAGTTGCTTCCGGCGTGCCGCGACAATACTGGCGGACCTTTAAAAGATACTGCTGTTTTTCGGCATCGTAATGCCCTTCCACATCGAGTTCCGGTGTTCCCGCCTGTCGATACCACAGCATGAACTGGGAGAAATCCCTCCCCGAAACTTCAGCCATGGCGTTCACAAAATCTTCAATAGTCACCGCTTTACCATCATTGTTCTGAAAATAAAGATCGGTGCCCTTGCGAAACAGTTCCGGCCCCAGCAATGTGTGAATCATTCTGACAATCTCCGCGCCCTTCTCGTAGATCGTCAGGGTGTAAAAATTCGAGATCTCCATAAAGGACTGAGGCTGCACCGGATGCGCCGTGGGACCGGCATCTTCCGCGAATTGCAATGTCTGTAGCAGCTGAACATCTTCTACCCGCTTCACGGTACGTGAACCCATGTCGGCCGAGAATTCGGCATCCCGGAAAACAGTAAAGCCTTCCTTGAGACTTAGCTGAAACCAGTCTCTGCAAGTGACCCGGTTCCCGGACCAGTTGTGGAAGTATTCATGTGCAACAACACCCTCCACCCGCTGAAACCCCGCGTCAGTGGTAGTCTGGGGATTTGCCAGGACACAAGAAGTGTTGAATATGTTCAAACCTTTGTTTTCCATGGCTCCCATATTGAAATCATCTACTGCCACAATCATGAATATGTCCAGGTCGTACTCACGTCCGTAAACCTCTTCGTCCCAGCGCATCGATCGCTTCAATGAGAGCATCGCATGTTCGCACTTATCCAGATCCTTACTTTCGACATAGATACGAAGCGTGACGGTTTTTCCCGAAGCAGTGGTGAACGTATCTTCAGTGAATGCAAGCTTTCCCGCGACAAGCGCGAAAAGATAGGAAGGCTTGGGAAACGGATCGTGCCACTTCACCCAGTGATTGCCATCTACATCAGAGCCTTCTTCAACGAGATTGCCATTGGACAAAAGCACGGGATATTTCGTGGCATCAGCCTTTATGGAAGTAGTAAAAACGCTTAACACGTCCGGGCGATCCAGATAGTAGGTTATCTTGCGAAACCCTTCCGCTTCGCACTGCGTGCAATACATACTGCGTGAGCGATATAAGCCTTCAAGAGACGTATTCAGATGTGGTCTAATCCGCGTCCGGCACGTCAATAAGAAGCGGTCAGGCACATCGCTGATCCGGAGAGAGTTATCATCTACCGAATATTGCGATGACGGCACTGCCTCCCCGTTGATGTCAAGACCAAGCAACTCCAGCTCTTGCCCATCAAGCACCAGGGGCTCGTCCGACGCATGGCGACGTTCAAGCCGCAGATTGGCGGTGACGAGTGTCTCTTCTTCAAAAAGATCAAAGTGAAGGGCCGTTTCGGTAATGGTGAATATCGGAGCCCGATAATCCTTTAGAAATACGGTTTGTGCTGCAGCATCTTTCATGAATGTTCCCGGTCTTGATATCGATTTAATACGGCTGAAAATACTATTCGAGCCAGCGCAGTTGCTGTTCCCCAACCGAATTCAGGTCCGTGTTGCAAGCGCTATTCTTCGGTTCGACATAGCCCGTGCGATCCTCCGGGCTAACGTGCTCGACTTCGAAACGGATTATGGCTTGCATGCACGTCTCTAACTGCTGCTTTGTAAGGCGCGCACCATTTGGCCATTTCCCCAGCTCAACTGCCTTGCGGAACTGGTCATAAACGTACGGCGTAACCGTCGGGGGGGCATTATTGGAAGAATTCATTGTTGCAGTCTTTTCAATGGTTGTTTAATGAGGGAATTCGGCCAGAATACGCCAATAAAAATTCCTGCGATCAGCCCGCCCAGATGCGCGCCGTTTGCAATACTCACATTGAACGCCAGATCGAACAAATTAAATATTCCGGCGAAAAGTGAAACGCCTGCCAGCACATAAATACCCGTCGGCAAACGGAGCAATGGATAGCGCCCTCGCCGATATAATGTAGCGATCAGGCCGAGATATCCAAACAACACTCCCGACAGCCCTCCGAACAGATTCGTCGTAGTCATTGCATACTGGGCAATATTAGACACAGAGGCCAGAAGCATAAATATCAGGAAATAAGATCGTGCGCCGAGCAGGATTTCCAGCCTTCTTCCAAGTTCCCATACTGCCAGGCCGTTGAATAGAATGTGCCAGACGGAAAAGTGGATAAAAGCTGGCGTAATGAGCCTCCACCACTGCCAGTCGTTGAAATAGGTTTCAACGAATCCGGAATATTCGATGGTCGTTGAATAAAAATATACCTGTGTAAATGACAGATATTGAATCAATGGGACCGTCAAATCCCAAGTGAACAATATGCATCCCGCAATTCCCAAAAAAATGAAAGCGGACGTCAACGGCCAGACTCTAAGCTTGCCTGGATCCTGCGCCTGGCGGCGATAGTCGGGGGCCTGCTTGTCCTGCTCGCCTGTCAGGCGCCGGAGAAAGCCCACCACCCTCTCAGCCTTACCCGGCTCTACATAAAGATGCTGGACAGCTGCATCGGTGATTATTTCGTGTCTGATGCCACGTTCGTACAGTTGAAGACTCAGAAAAGAAACGTTCTGCTTCAATGGAAAGCTGGTTATATAGACGTATTCCACTCGGGTACCTGCGGTTGAGGACCGCGCTAATGCAAATTGATTCGGCCTACAAAAGTACACGTTACATGTCGGGATCAACATAAACCCATACGAATTTGTCTTCACTCACCTGGCTCTCACCATCGTACCGGTATGCCACCAGACGTCCATACTTCACCGCACTGTAATCCAGGCATATAACGTTGTCCCGAATGGGTCGCGGCCTGCCCTGCAACCAGTAATGCCCGACAAATACCGGGGGCTCGCGGTCATCATAGCGGATCAGTGTCGCCTGCTCATCCGCAGTCAACAGCCGGTCGGCAATGCTGGGTGGTAAGGGATCAGGCTGAAATACCACATCCCGGTAACTGATCGGCCGGGCGGCCCAAAATTTTGTCCGGAATGAATTCCGGATATACCCGTCCCGGCTTACCATTGTCATCCCGTCCGGAAGAGGCAAATCAATTCCGCGCGTCAGGCGATCCATAAACCGGCCGGCGAAACTGTGTTTATCCGCGGATGCCTTGATAAATTCGGCATCCACACAATTACCGTTATATAAGCTTTTGAACTGATCGATCAATCCCTGATCCCAGCAGGCATGCACCACCCGAAATCCTGGAAGCTCCAGAAACAGCGGCAGGGTTTCGAACCACTTCAGATACGCCCGCCATTCTTCGGGGTAGCCGGCGAACTGCTCCAGGGTCTCCGCAATCAACCGGTTATGGCGAGCGGTGTGAGGCCGGACATATTCGACGCTGCCGTTGTGGTTGCATTCCAAAGGCGTGGTATAACCAAGCGCGTTGTACTCATGATTTCCCATAACGCACAGTGCGGCACCTTGATCCACCATATTTTTTACTATTCCCAAGGCTTCCCTGATGTGTGGCCCTCTGTCCAGCACATCTCCCAGGAACACGGCCAGTCTGTCGGGATGCCGGAAGACCCCATCCTGGTTACGGTAGCCCATCAAAGTCAGCAATTTGACCAACGCATTGGCGCACCCGTGTATGTCCCCAATGATGTCAAAGCCGGCAAAGGTATTTTCCGGTAGGCCCACCCACCCTCTGGGCATTCACAGTCTCCTCTACAAAACGTAGCCACCATTGTGGGATGCCCAACCCAACTTGGTTCGGCAAACCTCATAAAAATCGTGACCTTTGGGGTGAACAAGCAGCAGTTTTTCAGGCTTTTTGCGGACGCAGATGCTGTCCCCTACGGTGGTGACCACATGGTTCTGCCCATCGCAGGTTACGTGAGGTGAAATGTCACGCTGGTCCCCCACTATGACCCTAATTTCAGAATTTCCTTGAACCACAATGGGGCGGCTGCTCAGATTGTGAGGGTTCAGTGGCACTACAACAACGGCATCGAGCTGTGGATGCATAATGGGACCGCCCACGCTCAAAGCATAGGCGGTGGATCCGGTCGGCGTCGATATGATCAGCCCGTCCGATCGCTGCCGGTATACAAATTCATTATCGATATACAGCTCAAAATCGATCATTCGGATGAACTGGCCCGGGTGCAGAACCACGTCGTTGAGAGCAGTACCTTCACCAATTACGTGACCATCACGCAGTACGGTACAGTCGAGCAGAAAACGATGCTCCGATGTGTAATCGCCATCCAGAACCTGGCCGACCTTTACCTCTATTTCACCCGGTAGCACGTCGGTCAGAAAGCCCAGACGGCCTCGGTTGATTCCGAGAATGGGGACTCCCGTGTAGCACATGCAACGCGCAGTACTGAGCAGGCTGCCATCTCCACCGACCACAATGATCAGGTCACACTGTTGAGCAAGTTGTTCTCGCGGTAACTGCGGCACTTTGGTGACCGGCGCTGTTGCTGCGGTTTCGTCGTCCATGAACATCTCGACGCCGCGCTTTTGCAGAAAGAATATCAGTCGCTGCAGAGAGTAGTAGGCCGCTTCACTGCCGGGCCGGCCTATTAGTCCAATTCGGGAAAAGTGGCTCATGAAAATCCATCCGGTTCTGGGTCGAAGCCGAACTCAACAGGCGGGCTCGGGGACGTTGCTGCCAGTCGGTCGCCAGGCGTAACCGCTGCAATCAGTTTCGGCAGTTTACCCGAAGGCTTCTGGAGATGATAATCATCCAAGACGCTTTGCCTTCATCTAATGGGGTACCTACTCGTGGCTAACAACCAGCCCAATCAACACCGGCAGCAAACCACACTCGCCTTCGCCGCGCTTCTGAAGCAGCCGTGAACAGCATATCGATAGAATCATTCTGCAAATCAATTGCAGCTGATCAGGTGCGTGATCTTTGCTGGACACTCATGCCAGGCAATGACCTGTTGACATCCTGTCCTCCTTTCTACCGATACAAGCCTGTTCTGGATCTGGAATGGTTAAATACGATCGCGCGGGATCCGCAGCCGCTGCAGAACTATCTGGCCAGCCGGGAAAACCGCTTTCGGCTCGGTCTCTATTTTGAAGATCTGATAGGCTTTTATCTTCAAACCTGCCCCACATCGAATACCCGTCGTGTATCGCGCCGCCTGAAGATGGGTTCTATAGACAGACAGGTACCTTTCGGGGAGCTGGACTTTTTAATCGAACAGGAGGATCAGCTGTGCCACCTGGAAGTGGCTGTAAAATTCTACCTCGGTCACGAAGATGAATCAGGGACATGGTGGACCGGAACTAATCCGGCAGACAGTTGGTCTCGGAAAATCAATCACATGCGTCAGCATCAACTTCCGTTAAGCAACCATCTTGCTGTTGCGCGCGACCGTTCAGTGCGGCAGTTTTACTGGGTGAAAGGTCGCCTTTTTCAGCCGTGGAAAAAATGTTTGCGGCCACCTTCAGGAGCACGTGCAGATACGCCGGACATATGGATACGTGCCGGGATGGTCCCGGAATGGGTCGATTCAAGCAATCACAGCTGGATCATCCTGCCTCGCGCGCGTTGGTTGGGCGGGCTTTCAAGCGATGAAATTGAAATGCACGCCATCAACGGCGACAAGCTGACGGATCTTGTCAGACTCCGCCAGAAAACAAGTGACCACGCCCTAATGCTGGAATCTGTTCCGGATGCAGGCCGTACCAACCGCACGATAATTGTGGGAGATAACTGGCCATGCAATTGAGGTTGATCAGATTCTGGCTGGCTGTCCGCCACGGAGTACGTAACTCATGTCCGTTACAAGCTGATGCTGCATGCCGCTGCCTGCCAGACCCCCTTTGAGGGCCATGACGCGATAACCCAGCCCGCTCAGCAAAAATGCAGCCGCGCGGCTTCGGCGACCTGTGTCACAATACATTACATAGGGAACTTCCGGTTCCAGAAGATTTCGTTTGGTGTTCATCGACGCAAGAGGCATATTGGTCGACAGCATCAAATGCCCCGTTCGGTACTCTTCCGGGGTGCGGACATCTATAAAAACTGGCGTTTGACCCACGCGTATCAGGTCCTGTTCGTCCACTTCATGAACGGTCGGCTCCTGCAGCAGCAGATTAAAATCCACTCTATCAAGCCGCATGATGAGCCCTGCAGTCACCATTTCCACTGACGCATTGCGCACGGTGTCATATACAAGCGCGTCCTCGCCGAAGCAACGGCCTACCCCTATGTCGGCAACGTGCTCCGGAGAGCCATCACTTTTTCGTCGCCGCCACACCCGGGCAACGCCCTGTTTAATGAAAAAACAGCAATGTGCCCCTTCTCCTTCCCGGATAATGACTTCCCCGGCACTTACCTTTACTGGTGTCATTTTATCGATGATCGATCTGGCGTTCATGGGTGGGACTTTAAAAAAAAGATTGGAGTTTAGAATCGTCTTCAACCAATGCAGTTCTTCATCACTAGCCCACCGGACTTCCTCTTCGCCGGCCATGAATTCAGTGATCTGACTCCAGCTGAGGACGGTGTCAAGTAAATCAATATCAAGTGACAAAATCTGGCTGTCTGTGTGAGCGATTGCTCGACAGGGTTTGGGAATCTCGTCGACTAAAGGAAAAAACTGATTCGTTGAACGTACAACTTCCTGGTAACCCGATGCGAATTCCAGCCGCACGCTTCCATTGAGCAGATAGATACGACGACTCGCATCATCGCCCCTATCAAAAATTTCTCTTTCCTTAGGCACATCAATAATTTCTGCTGTCTCCAGCAAATGAGCAAGATAGTCCTGCTTCAAGGAACGTAGCGGTATGAATCGAGACGCGATCCTGATCAACGCCGCGTCATCCACCTCGTTAACATCCACTTTACTGCTCATAGTTGTACCTGATCTGGGCTTTAAAACTCTAGGTGCTTGCTCCCAATAGTCTAGACCACCCCGAATCATTCCAATCGATATTAAAGCCTCGCCTGCCCTGCAACCCCCCTGTGTGTAACAACAACAATCGCGAACCGGAGGGCCATTGTCCGGTTTTCGCCATGCAGACCACACCCCATAGCATTTTGGCGGTATATATCGGGTCTAGGGGAATTCCGGTGGTGCGTTCAAAGCTTGCCATAAATTCAGCGAGCTCTGCCGGATACTTTCCGTATCCGCCAAAATGATACTGATCCTGAATATGCAAGATTTCCGCAACCGCCGCGCCGTTCCCGCTGATCGCCTCAGCTCGATCCAAGACAGTCCGACGCCACGTGATCTTCTCGTCATTCGCGCCTTTCAACGCCAGGAATCCGTGGACTTCTATTCCAACTGAAGCGGCAACCACTCCCGCCAGTGTTCCACCAGTCCCACCCGCCAGACAGATATGAGTCGGTTTCCATGGGCACATGGTCACAGCAACGTCGGCCCAAATCTGACAGCCTCTCGATCCGAGATCGCTATCACCACCTTCGGGGATGGTATAATATCCGGATTTCAAGAAATTGGCACCGGATAGCATGTTGAACATCTTGCTTCGATAATCCTTTCTCGGGATGAAATGCAACTCCATTCCCGCTTCCTTGATGTCTTGCAAGGTAGCACTAAGCGTCGGGGGCCGCTCACCTCGAATAATGCCTACGGTTTTCAAGCCAAGCTCTTTGCCAGCGAATGCCAATGCATACAGATGATTTGAATATGCGCCGCCGAAGCTGATCACGCCTTTAAAACCGCATGTCCGAGCCCGATGCAGGCAGTGGAAAAGTTTGTAAAATTTATTACCACCGAACGCAGGATGCAGCAGATCTTCTCGCTTGATGACCACTTCGATGTCTGCTCTTTCGAAAGCAGGATGCTTTAGAAGTTGAACTGGACAAAGCGCCGCTACTCTTTCCAGAGATAACTTTGACCAATCGGAAGGCAGCAATGATCCAGACATGTGCAGTATTCGTGGTTATGGAGAAAATTGACGCGTCGGTCGATGAGAGGACTTCACATACCATCTCCTCGCTCTACGAACTGACAAAATTTAAGACGAACCCTCTTCCCCAGCAGGCTATGTCCCAATCCCAAGTATTGAAGGGATCATTTCGTTTATAACGATCAGCGTGCGAAACGCGTGATCAAGTTAACATTCTCTGCATTCATCCAAAAACTCCTCGCTCTCCTGCCCATCATCGAACTGTTCGAACGCTTCCAATAATTCTTCTATGTAATCTTGCATATCCTATCCCCTGCCAAATTCTCAAATGGCGATCCCGCCTTTTTAAAACCAGTGAACACCCAAGACCGCATCAATCGCGGGAGGCACCTTGATTTAACACCGGTCATGTGAATCTCATATGACAAGCAAAGCGTCGGAAAGCTGACGGACGTGTCATCGCTAAAACTGTAGTAGGATATGGGGAATAAAAGTATTGGCCCATCAGAAGTGTGAAGCACATCGCAAGGACGGCTGTCGATTCGAATAAAGTTTCGGACGGATACGAGATAGTTTGGTGGCAACACGACGGGTGGTAAAAACACGTGGTCGGGGAACCCACGCTACAACGCAAATATTGGCGGACCGGACGGGGCTCGAACCCGCGACCTCCGGCGTGACAGGC
>CAZXLJ010000002.1:52048-70324 GCA_964641175.1 uncultured Cellvibrionaceae bacterium | reverse complement strand
CAGCATCGTCGCTGCGTGGGCCGGTTCGAAACATCTCCCGGCTTCCCGACAGGAAGAGCACTGCACAGTCCGGACTCAATCAGAGGTTCCCTAGACAACCCGCCGAATGCTTTCGCCGGAACGCCACCTCGTTATGTTCTCCGCTGTCTGATCAACGGCCCGCTGGCGGGCTTCTCGGCTGCCCCAGGCGTTGTGGGGGGTCACGATAAAATTGGGCAGCCGCAACTTGAGAAGCGGATGATCCGCCGCGGGTGGCTCCGAGGTCAAAACGTCAACGGCAGCACCGGCGATCGACCCCTTTTGCAACGCTTCCAGCAAAGCTGCTTCGTCGACAAGATCACCACGCGCGGTGTTAATCAATATTGCATCATTGCGCATCAGGTTGAACGCGCGACGGTCCATGAGATTTCTGGTCTCCGGTGTCGATGGGCAGTGTAAGGTGATGACATCACATGTAGCCAATACTTCATCCATGCCCGTGCGGCCGGGACGGATTTGACAGCCGGGTCGCTCCGAGATGACAACCTCCATCCCGAAGGCGGTTGCCAGTGCGCCTACCTTTTGACCAATTTCCCCGTAACCGATGATTCCGATTTTCATCTGCTGGATTTCACGGATCGGGTGACGAAGCAGGCAGAAAAGCGGCGATCGGCTCCATTCGTCGTTGACGATATCGCGATGATAAGCAGGAAAATTGCGCACCAGCGTCAATATCAGCATCAGGACATGCTGCGCCACCGAGTCAGTGCTGTACCCACGGCAATGAACCACCGCCACATCACGGGCCTGGGCGGCTTCAAGATCAACATTGTTGGTACCGGTGGCAGTTATGCAAACCAGGCGAAGGTGCGAATGCTGTTCGAAAAACCCGGCGTCCAACTGAATTTTATTGACGATGACACACCACGGATTGATGTTCTGATCGGCAAGACGGCCGGCAGGTGCATTATCAAACAAAACTAGCGACCCTGCGGCCCGGTGGAGTGGCGACAGGTCTATATCGCCGGGATTCAGCGATGCGGCATCGAGGAAAACAGCGGGGCCGCTTTTAGAATTTTGTGCAAGTTGCGACATGAAACAGGTTCCACAAGCTTGGTCGTTCCGGCATTTCCATCGACCCGGGCCGGCTCTGGATTTACGCGCTGACCTTGCCCAGCGCCTGCTCGACGTCAAAAAGAATGTCGTCGATGTGCTCGATCCCGACGGACAGACGAATCAGGTCTTGTGCTACCCCGGCGGAACGCAACTCCTCGTCACTTAACTGCCGATGGGTAGTGCTGGCGGGGTGACACGCCAGCGATTTCGCGTCGCCAATATTAACCAGCCGCAGAATCATTTGCAGGGCGTCAATGAACTGGGCACCAGCCTCCTGACCGCCCTTTATGTGGAAACTCAAAATCCCGGACGCCCGGCCGCCACATATTTTCTCGCAGGTTTCATAATGCGGGCTCCCCGGTAGCGCGCCGTAATTGACATGGGTCACTTTGGGATGCTGCACAAGATACTGAGCGACCGCGAGCGCGTTTTCGCAGTGTCGTTCCATCCTCAGTCCCAGAGTTTCCAGGCCCTGCATGATCAGGAACGCGCTGTGAGGCGCCAGAGCAGAACCGGTGTTTCGCAATGGCACCACACGGCAGCGTCCGATATAGGCAGCTGCACCCAATGCCTGGGTGTAGACCACATTGTGGTAGGAAGGGTCTGGCTCGTTAAGCATCGGAAAGCGAGCGCTGTTCGCTCCCCAGTCGAATTTCCCTGAATCCACAATAACGCCACCAATGGTAGTGCCATGGCCACCGATATATTTGGTCAGGGAGTTGACCACGATGTGAGCACCCAGGTCGATCGGACGGCACAAGTAGGGAGTGGCAACCGTGTTATCAACGATCAACGGGACGCCGTGGCGATTGGCGATTTCTGCCAGGCGCTGAATATCCACAATGTGGCCGGCCGGGTTGCCGATCGATTCGCAGAAAATGGCTCGTGTCTTGTGGTCAATGTGACCTTCCAGCGCATCGAACTGGTCGAATGAGGCCATTCTTACTTCAATGCCCTGACGAGGAAAGCTGTGCGCAAAAAGATTATACGTGCCGCCGTAAAGCTGACTGGTACTGACTATGTTATCTCCGGCGGCGGTTATGCATTGAATTGCGTAAGTTATGGCTGCCATTCCTGACGCGACTACCAGGGCCCCGATTCCGCCTTCCATCGCGGCCATACGAGATTCCAGCACTGCATTTGTCGGGTTCATGATCCGGCTATAGATATTGCCCTCAACTTTCAGATCAAACAGGTCCGCGCCATGCCGGGTATCGTCGAAAGTGAAAGAGGTGGTCTGGTAAATGGGGACGGCGGCGGCCCGTGTTGTCGGTTCCGATTTATAACCTTGGTGCAGTGCCATTGTTTCAAGCTTCATACCTGTTCCTCGATTAGAGCTGTTCTTGGCCTGCAGTCGCAGGCGAGTTCATTTCGGCAGCTTGTCGGTCGCTATAAGGTTTGAAGAACTTCCCGTGCCTCATCAATGATCGACCGGAGGCGCTCTTCGGCGCTGCAAAGCGTTGCGAACTGACCGCAGGACTGTCCGCAATATATCGCCATATCATCAATATTGCCGGTGGCATCGGACAGAGGAGAATCCGTGGAAAACAGATAAACATTCTGTCCATCCTGTTGACCTATAACGGTATCCGGATCTTTGCCGAGGTATTTGCCGGCTGTCACTGCATTGGGTAACACCCGGACCGGTGCCGACTCATGCCAGTTGCGAGTAAACAGAGTGGTGTGAAGGGTATCGTCGGCCCGTGCCTGGACCACCCGCTGCTTGTGGTGTTCGTGAGCATTGGCTTCGTGGGTTGCGAGAAACGCGGTACCCACACTGACGCCCTGGGCCCCGAGTGCAAGGGCGGCCAGCATTGCCCGGCCGCCTGCAACGCCCCCGGACGCGACGACCGGGACGGGGCTGACGCTTGCGATCTGGGGTAAGAGGGCGAGAATACTGGAGGTTCCGCGTACATGTCCGCCAGCCTCATGGCCTTGCACAATAAGAACGTCGGCGCCTGCGTTCAATGCAGAATCGGCATCTTTCTGGTTTCCGACCTGATGAATCACCTGCACGCCTTCTGATTTCAGGTGCTTGACCAGGGTTGAATGAACTTCCCAGAAAAGAACTATGGTCGGGACCCGTAACTCAAGGCAGATTTCGATCTGGTCGCGCAATAAGTTTCGCTCGGTTGCTGCGGGGATGAGATTGACCCCGAATGCATGAACGGTTTTGCTTCTGAGTGCGTTCACCTCAAAACGGATACGCTCCACAGGCTCCCGGACCATTCCCATGACACCAAAGCCGCCGGCATTGCATACTGCCGAAGCTAGTTCATGACGGGCCACACCGCCCATTCCAGCGAGCATTACGGGGAACCGACAATGCAATGTTTCCAACAAAGGTGTCCGCAGTGCGCGGGGTAATTCCATGGCCGGACACCTTATCAGGGTTCGAATCAGGGGATCGTGATTATGTACTTCATCTTCCAGCCGGTAAAGTCACCGGGCATTTGAATTAAGAACGACACGGTCCATTATGTTGGACGAGCCGGCGAGGAAGCTCCCCGTTGATGCTGACGGCACGCACGAGAGTCCGTTATTAGGGTAAAAAGTGATATCCCATGCCCAACGCAACGCATAAGGCAATAACAGCGGGCACGTTCAGCCTGAATACCAGTAACGCAGTGAACGCTACAGCCGTCAGCACGACACTCATCCACTGGATGCTGGGGAGCGCGGGAACTGGTAGCTGCAGACCGTACAGATTCGTTGCGGCGACCTCCGTGAATGCAACATGTATCGAGAGCCAGATGGCAAGGTTTAGCATGACGCCTACAACCGCTGCAGTAACTGCAGACAGCACTGTCTTGATCGCCTCATTTTTATTGAGTATTTCCACGTAAGGTGCGCCGAGGAAGATCCACAAAAAACACGGCACAAAAGTCACCCAGGTTGCGAGGATAGAGGCAAGGACGCCTGCCATCATGGGATCGAGAGATCCCGCGTCCCGAAATGCCCCCATAAACGCGACGAACTGTACGACCTGAATCAGCGGCCCGGGGGTGGTTTCCGCCATTCCCAGACCGTCCAGCATTTCCCCGGGAGCCAGCCATCCATAGTTCTGCACCGACTCCTGGGTCATGTATGCGAGAACGGAGTAAGCACCGCCGAATGTCACTACTGCAAGCTTGCTAAAAAACAAACCAATCTGACTGAAAACATGGTCGAACCCGAGTCCGCCCGCAATTGCGATTAATGGCAAGAACCAGAGTGGCAACCAGACAGCGAGTACCCGGAAGGCGCGGCCGCGTGATGCGCGAACATGTGCAGGAGCCCCGGAATCCAGAAGCGTATCAATGGTCCGCTGCGCTTCGGCAGGTGACGAGTGCTGCATATTCATCGAGAAAAGGTGTGGATCAATAAAATGACCCGTCAATCCCGCCAGGCCAGCCAAAATGATCACGATGGGGAAGGGCACAGAAAAAAAGAAAATTCCCGTAAAGGCGGCAACAGCGAGCCCCAGCATGTAAACGGTTCGGATGGCGCGCTTGCCAATTCGAATCACGGCTTGAATCACGATCGCCAATACAGCAGCTTTAATTCCGAAAAAAAGCGCCTGTACCAGACTGGCATCCTGCAGACCTGCATAGAGCAGACTTAAAAGAAGAATGCTCACAAATCCTGGCAGGATGAACAGTCCACCGGCGACCAGGCCGCCTTTTGCACCATGCAGCATCCAGCCGATATAGGTCACCAGTTGTTGTGCTTCGGGGCCAGGCAATACCATGCAGTAATTCAGGGCGTGCAAGAACCGGCGTTCGCTGATCCATTGCTTTTCTTCCACGAGAATGCGATGCATGACCGCAATCTGCCCTGCAGGCCCACCGAAACTCAGCAGGGCAATTCTCAGCCAGACAGCGAACGCCTCTCTAAAGGAAATCCGATGACCGTATTGATTCAGATTGGACGCTACGGGAGCGCCCCCGGAATTAACAGCGGGTATGGGCGCTGGTGCGGGGTCTGTAATTTCAGTCATCAGTGATCTGCGTCAATGTCGGGTTACGCCTGCACGGTGATTGGCGGAATTAGAGGAATACCCCTCTGACCAGCCAGTCTCCCAGAGTGCCCAAGACCGACATGACCAGTGCACCGACCAAAGCCCACCCAAAACTGTCAATGGTCAGATGGTCCGTCAGTTTGTCGGTCAGCTTCAAAAGAATGGCCGTGATAATCCAACGCGTGATGAACGCCAGAAGCCAGGCAATTCCCAACGTAAGCACCGTGAATACCGAGAAAATCAGCCAGCCGAGCAGAAAGTTGAGAATCCCGAAAATCGCCGACACGATAATGGCGCTCGTAAAATTTTTGATGTGAAAGCCGGGCAGGACGGCCGCAGTCACCCACACTGACAGTGAAAGTACCAGCCAAGATAAAAGAAGTTCCATTGTTTCCTCCAGGATAGGCGAACGAAAGACGGCAACAGCCGGCAGCAAAAGATTCCCTGACAGGGTCGTGTTTCCAGTGGGGATAGCATGCCGACCGAAAATGCAATCAGGGAAGAGCTGCTTACGTAAATGACAGGTTGTCAGATGGGCAGAGAGTGCTTCACCCGATCTGGCCCGATACAGTATCATGCGCTGCAGCAAAATCTCGAGTAAGTTATATGACAGAAACGTTGCAAGCCGGGCGTCGGCGCATTATCTACCTGGCACACGGCGACGATAAATATCTGAAGCAGGCGGTGTATTCACTGCTTACCTTGCTGAACTTTCTTGACGCTGATAGCAATGGATTGAAGATTGACATTGGTGTAATTGTTTATACCGATTCTCCCGCTCATTTTCCCAGCCATCCCTGTCTAGCGATCCGCAAACTTGATTCCCAGGATATCCGGCGACTGAAGGGCGGCTACGGGTATGTACACCGGATAAAACTCGCCATTCTTGACGAAGTGATAAATAGTGATGGAGGTCCGGTAATTTTTGTCGACTGCGACACCAAATGGATAAAATCGCCAGCAGCAGCGTTCGATGCTCTGGAGTCCGGTTCTTCCATTTTTTTCATGCACGAGTTCGAAAATGAATTGTCACCAAAATTTTTCCCCAGCTATCTGGAAGCGTTGGTTCAACGCCCAGAGCTGTGCAGCAACTTTCATATTGCGCCACCGTGGAAGGTTTGGAATTCAGGTGTAATCGGTATTCCTGCAGGCCATGCAAATTTCTTCACTGACGCTCTGAACTTCACTGATCAACTGGTCGGGACCGTCCGGCACGACAACTGGATAGAGCAGCTTGCAGTGTCGGTCATGGCTAGCCGGAATTTCCGGATAGAGCCGTTTTCAGAGTACCTGCTGCACTTCTGGAAAGACTCCTGCATCCTCGAGCCAGTGGTCGAAAAGGCTTTGAGCGGTTGCTGCGGCGATGTTGCCTGCGATGCCCGCCTGTGTTCTGAATATCCGTTTGAAACTGCACTCGCCCAAAAACGCAACAGTCTTGATGGGCAGCTACGCAAACGACTTGCAAAACTGAAGCGTTCTGTGGCCAAGAGACGGATCTACTGGTCCTCGAATTCAGAATAATATTCTTCGTACCGGGGTGAATAGGGTCCGGGCGGTATGGAAGGTCTATCTTGGTAGAAAACTTCCTTGTTAGCCTGCCTGGTCAGCGGCAGGTAATTCGGGTCGGCTCGTTCCAGCGCGGCTGAAACGGCTGAAACAACGAGATTGGCAAAACTGTTTCCGCTCCCGCCGCTTTCCGGTATATAGCTCAGTTCCTTACGTGCGGACCATAACGAGCTGCCGTCCCGGTGGACGATCCGGTATTCAAAGTCGACGACCGTGCGGGTCTGCAGAACCACATATTGAGCGGTCCATCGGTGGATGGTTACGTAAAGTATGGCGTCAGCACCGAACAGTTCGGCAAGCTGTTCCGGCGGGGCTCCGTGGATTTCCGCCGGTTCATACATCCCCTCGAATTCCAGCAGGGTTTTAACCGTATTTACAGGGAAGACGTAGTAACCCTTTTCGGCGAGCATGCGGGGCAATGTGGTCAATACTGAAGTTGACGCTTTAACGTCAACTGACTGATTGACAATTGGCAGGATAAGTATGGACTTGGGGCGGGCCTCGTGAAACGCGGCGAGGGGATCTTCTCTGGGGACAGGGGAGGTGGTGGCACAACCCTGTAAAATCAGGAGGATCCACAACCAGACTGGCCAGTTGAGTGAATGGCGCAGCCGCGAATACATTATTTGCGTTCCTTGAGGTTGGTAATCAGGGCACTCATCATGGGCCTGCTTTCAGGCCAGACATCATGCTCCTTTTGATAATATCCAATCGCCTCCTGAGTTTTACCTTGCAACAAAAGCAGGGTACCCGCTTCAGCGAGAAGCCCGGGCGCGGGACGCTGATTTTCCTGTTCGAGCTTCGCCAGAAACTGCAGATGCTCGGTCATCACCTGATTCTGCAACGCTGGCTTGTGGTAGTAAACAAACAGGTTGTTTTCATAATCACCCCAGTTGTACAGCGCACTCGATGTGCAGCCGGACAACCCGATCAATATGAACAGGGCGAAGACACTGCGAATCATTTATCAACTACCCGGATTGTTCGAGTCGTATTCGCATCCAGTACAACTTCTTCAGTCGTTACGAGTCGGTCACCGTGGCGGATCTCTATGCGGTGGCGTCCTGCAATAATTGGCAATGTATTTTTGCCCGCAAGGTATTGATCCAGAGTTCCGTAGCTGACGTTGTCAACAAGCACTTCGTATTGCTTCGCCCTTTTCTGAAGTGCAATGGCATCAAAGGTAATGCGGGGGCGATCGTCGGTTACCTGGGTGGAATGCGTTGGAGGCTGAACACAGCTACTCAACGTGGCGGCAAGTATTAAACACAACAGTAATTTCACTTTTCCAGCTCCTCGACCTGTAATTCGGATAATTCAAAGCCGGCGATGGACCCTTGTACCACCGTTCCGAACGAACCTTCTTCAAGTTCGGACTCACCGAATGTACCCGCTATCCGCAGGCGGGCAACAGGCTTACCCGGCAAGACTACATGGCCGCCTGTCGTTGGCGATTTAACCCTGCGACCCTTGGTTTTTATCTGGAACTCAGCACCCTCGCGAATACCCTGGCTTTTACCCCCACTGATGAATAGCCGGTCGTCTTCCACCGCCAAAACATCAGCGCTCCAGCGTTTCTCCAGCATTACACGAGTCAGTTTTTCCACGGCAGCATTAACCGCTGCGCCTATGGCCCGATCGTTAATGCTGCCGTCATATCCTGCGACAGAGCCGAATCCCATCGTGCTGGCAGCTTCAGTGGAGGACGAACCCGTGCCGGTGACCGATGCGAAGACGCGACCAGTGTCGGTGTCCACCAGTCGCAAATCGACCGTGGCGGTCGCTTCCTGTTTTTTAGAAGAGGAAAGAAAGCCGGATTCGCCGGTTGTTGCACGCCCGAATTCTGTTAACGAGCCAATGACCAGTGTATCTACACCGACTATGTTGACCTGATTGCCGGTCAACTGTGCCTCGGCGTTAAGCAACTGGATGTCCGGGCGTTCGAAGATCAGGTAATTGCCACTGTTGGCCAGTGACTGTAAAAACATGTCGGTCACCTTGCGTCCCAGCTCATCGTCCCCGGAGCGCAGCAGACTGCGACCGTAGTTAGTTTCGTTTGACAACCGTCCGACCGCTATCTTCCGTTTGAGCGCCAAACGAGGTATTTGAGCCTCTTGCAACGCTTGTTGGGCGGCGAGCTGCTCGGCCGCTGTCACAGTAGATTCTTTATCGGACATTCTTGGCGTCTGAGTGGCACAACTGACTAGCAAAAGAGGCAAAGTCAGCGCAATTATCCTTGTCAAGGGCATGGCAATTGGGTTCCCGGGTTCTGGATCGACTGGATGCAGCTTCCATCCTGTGAGTTCAAAAAATTGTGCGTTACCAATTTACTCAACTGTAGAGAGCCTGGGGAACCCCGAGCAAGTCCGAATAGCGTCTGGCTCACAGGGCTTTGCGAGATCAAGGCGGCGCTTCGAAGGCATGCTGACTGCCTGTCGAGAAGTGCCAACGCAGAGTTCGCATAGCGATGCAAGCCCGGTGGGGTGCGGCCGGCTAGGTGCGGCCGGCTAGGTGCGGCCGGCTAGGTGCGGCCGGCTAGGCGCGGCCAAGACGTTCATCCGCCGCGTTGCTCTTCTTGCGAAGGGCTAAGGCCATTCGCAAGAAGAGTGCCTTGCGGGCTGAACGTTTTGGCTCGCGCAGGCGCTGTCCCGACCTGATCAGAGGTTCCCTGGCTTTCATTCACTTAAAATTCGTAGACGGATGATAGAACCCATCGTGGAATTGATCAATTGACGGATTGGAATTAGCCCAGTGACTCATAAGGCGTTGTCGCGCCTATCCGGTGGATAGTAATGTCAGCCCCAACGTACTCTTCCTCCGCGGACAGCCGCAGGCCCACGATGAATTTAAGGCCGCCGTAAACTGCAAAGCCTCCGGCAAGGGCCACAATTACACCTGTCACAGTGCCCAGAAGCTGAGCAAGAAAGGTAACTCCTCCCAGACCGCCCAGCGCTTCATTGCCGAATATCCCCACAGCAATGCCGCCCCATGCGCCGCATAAACCGTGCAGCGGCCAAACCCCCAGCACATCGTCAATCTTGAGCCGGTTCTGGGTAAAAGTGAAAGTCCACACAAACAGGGCGCCGGCAATTGCACCCACCATGAGGGAGCTTAGGGGATGGAACAGGTCAGAGCCCGCACAAATCGCTACCAGTCCGGCCAGGGGGCCATTATGGATAAATCCCGGGTCATTCTTTCCGCATATCATGGCCGCCAGAACACCTCCGACCATCGCCATCAGCGAATTGAGTGCAACCAGGCCACTGACCGCCTCGACCCTCTGGGCTGACATGACGTTAAAACCAAACCAGCCGACCGTCAGAACCCAGGCCCCCAGAGCCAGGAACGGGATACTCGAAGGCGGGTGGGCTGTCATGCGGCCATCGCGTCCGTAACGCCCCGAGCGGGCTCCCAAAAGCATCACCGCGCCCAGGGCGAGCCATCCTCCCATGCCATGAACTACGACCGAGCCCGCAAAATCGTGGAAGGGCGCGCCAGCTACCGCTTCCAGCCAGTTCTGGAACTGAAACTTGTTGTTCCACACCATGCCTTCGAAAAGTGGATAGATGAACGCAACGAGAAGGCCAGTTGCGGCCAGTTGCGGATAGAACCGCGCCCGCTCTGCTATGCCTCCCGAAATAATCGCTGGTATGGCAGCGGCGAAGGTCAAGAGAAAGAAAAATTTAACCAGCGCGTACCCGTTGTTTTCACTCAGTACGGCCGCGTCGTCAAAAAAGCTGACGCCATAGGCGATGGAGTATCCAATAAAAAAGTACGCCAACGCTGATATCGAAAAATCAGTAAGAATTTTTACCAGTGCATTGACCTGGTTCTTGCTCCGGACGGTACCCAGTTCGAGAAAGGCGAATCCCGCGTGCATGGCCAATACCATGGTGGCTCCGACGAGCAGGAAGAGGACGTCGACTCCGGCATTTGATGCTTCCATTGTTGAAAACTCACAAAGATTATTGTTGGTGCCCGCCTATGCAACGAGCGTGCCCCAAAATAAACATGAGTAATATCAACGAAAAACCTGAGCTGTGTTCTAAAACGAGGCGATCATGCGATCTAATACGGTGCACTATCAAAAGCGAGCGCCCCAATTTGGAGCGCTTCGAAATACTCGTCATTAAAACAATTTGAAAACCACAGGGACGGTAAACTGGAATTCGTCATCTACCAGGTCAGTTGGCATTGGGGGGAAGGGGCTGGCGCTTTCCACGGCATCTTTCGCCGCATCATTCAGCCATTCGTGTCTGGACGCTTCTGCCAGTTGAACATCAGTCAACGAACCATGACGATTGACCGTCACGGTGACCTGCACAGTGCCCTCCTGGTTGCGGCGCAAAGCACGCTTGGGGTATTTGGCAAAACGCTGGGTCCAACGGGTCAATTGCGATATGTATCGTTGTTCCATCAGGACGCTGGCGGCACTAACCGCCGTTTCAGCGCTGGCCGGCAGCACCACGGTATCGGTGTCGAGACTAGTGATCACTTCGACTGGTTCAGCCTGAGGACGCGGAGCCGCTGTTGAGGCGATCGCTGCCGTGTTCTGTGTTGGACCGGCTGGCGGCGACGCTTTGGTCCCTGAGTCGGCAACAGCAGCGCTCGCGGCTTTGACAGGGCCAGCCACCGGTGCTGCCCTGGCGGCTGGCGAGGTCTTGGCGATCTGATCCCGATCAGCGATAGCGGCGGCCACCGCTTCAACGCGCTCAGGGGCGGGATTGATTGATGCGAACCGATCTCGTAGAGCGTTCAACCCTTCGCCTTTGGATTGCAGGCTTTCCTGCAATTCAGCCGACAACGGGACGGAACCAATCCAGGACCTCAACAGTAAATCAAAAAACTTTCCATTACTTATTCCGCCCAGACGCGTACCGTTGAGAAAGACTGTCATGGACTCGACAGAATCTCTCTCGACCCGAAAAAGATCCCCCGCACGCAATTGAACATTGAGCATGTTGCTGAAATCGGCCATGTTGGATGCATGGTTTTCCAGCTCACTGTCACTGCAATTGATGGCCAGACCTTCAATCCACATACGCTGGAACCGGCGCGGGAAGATACGGTCGTCGACTATGCGCAGTTCCAATGCTTTGCTGCCATCCGACTTCAGCATTTCCGCGGAGTCAATTCCTGCTCGATCCGAAAAAACCGCAACGAGGAATTGCTCTTGCCCGAAACGGTTATAACTCGCGATACCGTTCATCTGCGTCGCGCAAAAACCGGGTGTTGCCCAGACTAGTACAACGGTGAGCCAAGTGATTTGATTCAGTAATTTCTTTATTTTCATATCAACCTAAAGCCTCCAGTCTCCGGTCGTTCGGCGCGATCAGGATTCGCATCCGAATGTGAGCTGGTCATATGCCGATAATTCGAGCATGTCGCGCTTTCGTGAAATTGTCAAGGTGACTCTATGAAAAGTTATAACGTCGGCTATTTCATCGACTTGTCGTTCTTATTGATATGCCAACCTATCATTCTTCTTGAGCGACCGCTACGGGTTTTAATCTGAGTCGGAAAGACGATTTACTTTTGATTCCGCCGTTACCCAATTTTTTATATTAAAAACGAATCGCGGTTAACCCATTTGGTGAACGCGCGTGCGCCGGAGCTCGTATTTACTGTTTTACCCATGAGTTTCTCGATGCTGGACTGGATACAACACCACGAGGTAGTAGTCGCTGCGTTGGCTTTATGCTCCGCTGTTACCTTTATACTCACTTTGGTCGCCGTGCCCGTCATTGCGGTGCGCGTTCCACCGGATTATTTCGTTAGTAATAAAAGCCAGACAAGCAATTCTTCCCCTGATTCATTAGCGGTCCGGATGGCGATTCAAATCGTTCGACGTATCGCGGGTATCTTATTATTATTCATGGGCCTCCTCATGCTCGTGCTACCGGGGCAAGGCATTCTGACCATCCTGTTTGGGTTGGTGCTTCTGGATGCTCCGGGCACTCATCGTTTGGGTCATTGGTTAATCCGGCGACCAACGGTATTTGCGTCCGTAAACTGGCTGAGACATAAAGCCGGCAAACCATCGCTGATTTGTCCATAACGCGCACTCTTGCCGTTGATAATACTTTACGACTGATACAGATCGGCTTTATCCGACGGCGTCACGCTTTTACCTTTAGTTACATATTCCATCTTTGCAATTCCTTCGACGAGTGGTACAAACCGGGCGAAACAATAACGGTAGCGCTCCATGTTTCGTCCATTCCGAATATTTCTTCCAGCGGTTGCAACCTGGCTTTGCGCGTGCGGCGCCGGGCTTCCTGCCTCGACGGTCTTGATCAATGAAGTCGTCACCAGCAACGACGGCGTCTATGTCGATGAATATGGGGAACTGGACGACTGGCTGGAAATTATTAATGCCGGTTCTCAGGCCGTTGATCTGTCGGGGTTCAATTTAACCGATAGCGGCGGCGAGCCTGCGGCATTGCCCGGCATACGTCTTCAACCCGGTGAGGTAATTGTATTGTTCGCGGATGATTCGCCAGAACAGGGAGATCGCCATCTTCCGTTCAAGTTAAGCAGTAGTGGTGAGGTGCTTTCCATATTCGACGCGACGGGCGCAGTAATTGACCAGGTATCAGTACCCAAGCTGGAACAAAACCAGGCATATACACGGTTCGGAATAGACGGCAAAGAATTGGCAGTATGTCGCTACACGAGCCCGAACAGACCGAATGGCGACAACTGTCAAAGCACAGCAACACCGGGAGTTAATGACGATATTCGATTTGAATCATTTCCCGAAACTTCGTGGCCGCAACCAGTGGTGCCGGGCGGCCTTGCCATCAATGAAATTGCGCTGCTTCCAGCAGATTTTATTGAAATTATCAACCTTGGTGATGAAGCCAGAGATCTGGGCGAATTTACTTTAGCGCTTACCCGATTATCACCGCTGGAAGATATGCCACCGCCTGCCGAACTGAAAAGTCTGGCGATGCCCGCTATGACTTTGATGCCGGGGGAGGTAATTGCTATTCCGCTTTCCGAAGCAGATGTCGCGTCGATTATCCAGCAACCCTTGAATGAAGGGGCCGCAGTCCTGTTTGAGCGCTCCTCAGAAATCGTTGTCGATCAGATACCCTTCATGTATTGGCCATCGGGGGCGGCACTGGCGCGCACTCCGGGTTATCCCTTCGCCCTTCAGTTCTGCACAAATACTTCACCCGGTGCTGTCAACGTTTGCGAGATTCTCGCAACGCGAGAAATTGGTGATCGCACGCGCGGCCTGTATACGCCGGGTGATTTTTCGAAACTGGCTGACGGCAGCGGTCTTGCGGGGATGGAGTCTGTAAAGTTCGTGATTGATCTGCAAAGCGGCAGCGCTGTCCATTATCTCAGCGCCCGGCGCTGGCCGTTGCATTACTCGTTTGTGCGAGAAATTATCGACCAGGATCCTCCGCTGGATCGCTGCGACCCGGTTCAGGAACAGCAGTTCAATGAAGGCTGGCTGATTTTTTCTCAAGAAAATTATTACAACACGACAACGCGACGGTACCATTTGGGAACACTTTCAAAGCATGCCAACGCCAATATTCACGCAGTGGAATTTACCCCGGCTGATGCGATTACGCCCGAACAAATGCGGTACGCATTTTTTACCGCTGTCGTGCGCACGCAGAACCCTTTGCAGTGGGCATTACGCCCGCAGAATGCGGGGCAGATCAATCGGGCCAGGGAGATTGAAGGCTCACTGCCCGTCGTCGGGCCGAACGCTCCTTTTCAGAACGTGCTGATGCAGACACTTGCTCCAGGTGTCGCCTACGGGACTCTGCAATTCATCCCTACGGAAGATCTGGGTAGCGCGATTCTTGGACCGCGAGTGATTGTGATTACAAACGATGTGCCGAATGACATTGATTTCGTGGGTGGTCTTGTCACCGAGGCATTCCAGACTCCCCTGGCTCATGTGAACGTCCTGAGCCAGGGACGAGGAACCCCAAATCTGGCATTGCCCGATGCGCACCGGGATCCACTGATACAGCCCTTGCTCGGTAAACTGGTCCGCTTTGAGGTGACGTCAGGTGGCTACACCTTTAGAGAGGCAAGCCTGGCGGAAGCGGAGGACTACTGGGCGGGATCCGGACAAGTGCCGGAAATCCTGACCCCCCGGCTCGACAACACAACCAGGGCGCTGGTTGACCTGAGGGACGCAAGCCTGGATACCTTGCCGGCAATTGGCGCCAAGGCCGCGCAATTGGCCGAGCTGTACCGGGTAACTCCGGCAGCGTCGAGCTGTAGTGAAGGAGTTGTATTTGATTTGCCGGAAGATGCGTTTGCAATTCCGATGTCATTTTATCTTGAGCATTTGGCGGGCAGCGGGGCGGGGGGATATCTGGAGCAGGAGATGCAATCAGAGATCTTCAAGACGGATCTGGACTATCGCCGGCTAACACTTCTTTCTGTCCAACAGATGATTCTGGAACACCCCGTGGATACGCAACTGCTGCGGGACGTTGAATCGCGGCTACAAGAACGCTTCGGAAGTGAACGTGTACGGTTTCGCAGCAGCAGCAACACTGAAGATCTGTCGACGTTCAATGGCGCCGGCTTGTACGACTCACTCAGCGCCGCTATTGGGGATGATGAGCGCCGGATTGATGACGCTATACGCGCCGTCTGGGCAAGCTTGTGGAATCTTCGTGCTTTCGAGGAGCGGAGCTATGCCAATGTGGACCAATCACAGGTTGCAATGGCGGTGCTGGTACATCGGGCATTCCGGAACGAAAGGGCCAATGGTGTTGCAATTGCCCGTAACATTCTCGACCTCACTCGGGCGGACCAGTACTTCGTTAACACCCAGGTCGGAGAGGCGAGTGTAACCAATCCCGCGCCGGGCGTTGTTACGGAGCAGGTAATCTACCAGTGGCCGCCCCGTACACCACGCTTGACTTATCACAGCCATAGCAGCCTGCTTGAAGGCACGGTCATATCGGCGACGGAAATCCGCGGGCTGGCCTGTGCCATGGAGGCCATTCAGTCGCATTTCAAGGCGCAAATGGACCCCTTCAATGAGAACCGATGGTTCACCATGGAAACCGAATTCAAGTTTCTCGGCGAGCAACGCCAGTTACTTATCAAGCAGGCCCGACCTTTTCCATTGATTAACCGAGGTGTTCCCGAGGATTGCCGCGAGATCTGATCGACACTGACTGTTGTCAACGGCCCTAACCCCCGTCAGTTGCCGCCCGCGCCCATCCTTTGCCGGGCGGCCCAGCCCATATATTGCGTGATCCGCGATTGGGTCTATTCTGAAAATAACCCTGCTGTTTACGGGCATTGTGCAATCGAAGTCTCCGCAGTTTTAGCTCGTCGCTCTATGGAGTAACAGAAAAGCTCTCGGACTACTTTTCATGAAAAACCGATTTACAGCCAGTTTCCTCTTATTGCCCGCGATTGCGGGGCTTGCCGCGGCAGGCCCCGCTTCAGCAACATCCGTAAGCCAGGCCGAGATCACTGACAATTCGGTGCGAATCCGTGGCGTCGGCGCGCCACCATTTGCGGCGATCCGGTGGCAGGGCGATCTTCTTGGCCAGGCAGATCATGTCGGTGCCTTTGAGGTCAGATCAAGCAATATTCCACATCGACCGCAATGCACCGGCACGCTTGTCATCGGAGAGTGGGTTCAGGAGCTCGCGGTCACCGTCGACAACTGCAGGGGAAGCATCGCCGGGTTTTATGTGGCACGGCAAGACCAGCGCTTTGTATTACCTGGAGATTACGCGTATGTAAGGTCCATCTGCGAATCCGGAGACTATGCTATCTCTGCCAGCCAGGTCATCTCAGGCAACGATGGTGACCCGGCGGATTTCCGGGTGATGGACTCTTCCCTGATCATCGATGAAAGCACTGGTGTACAAAGCTGGATAGTTCAAGGCATCAACGCAGGCACGAATATCGCCGATGTCAGGGTAGCCGCGATGTGCGCCAAGGTCGAACCACCGGCCACCGTGGCAGTTGGTGCAGTCGCGGTGCCAGAAAACGTGGCCTCCCAGGTCGCGGACCGGTAATGGGAGCGCTTGAACTTTCGCTTTGCACCCGGGATACGGACAGGCTGCCTGCTATTTGAGGAAAGGGTAATCGATATAACCTTCCGGACCCGGTGCGTAGAATAGCTCCGGCCTCACCTCGTTCAAAGGTGCCCGTTGTGCGAATCTTTCCGGTAGATCGGGATTTGCAATGAATAGCGTGCCGAAAGCGACGGCATCCGCTCGATTTTCTGCGAGCCATTGTTCGGCCAGATTCTGATCAAATTTTTCATTGGCGATATAGATCCCTCCGAAATCCCGCTTCAGCCGGGAAGCGAGGCTGTCTGCCGCGGCGTACTCGCGCGCGCAAAGGAAGGCGAGCTTGCGTTTGCCCAATTCCTTTGCCACATAACTAAAAGTGTCGGCGCGATGTTCATCACCCATATCATGGCTGTCCGCTCGTGGCGCCAAATGCATCCCGACTCGGCCAGCCGGCCAAACCGTTAACACGGCATCAGTGACCTCGAGCATAAACCGAGCACGATTTTCGAGCGACCCGCCATATGAATCCGTTCTAGTGTTTGTGCTGCTCTGTAGAAACTGGTCAAGCAGGTAGCCGTTGGCGCCGTGAATCTCAACACCGTCGAAGCCCGCTTTCCTTGCATTTTCGGCTCCGCGTTTGAAAGCGTCCACAATTTCAGGCAATTCTTCGGTCGCCAGCTGTCTGGGTATGACAAACTCTCTTTTTGGTCGAATGAGGCTGACATGACCTTTGGGGCGTATGGCGCTGGGCGCTACCGGCTGGTGACCATCAAGATACACCGGATCGGATATTCTCCCCACATGCCATAGCTGTAAAAGGATTGTCCCGTTGGCCGCGTGCACGGCTTCTGTGATCTTCCGCCAGCCGTCGACCTGTTCATCCGACCAGATACCGGGTGTATTGGGGTAGCCGACTCCCATGGGTGCGACTGAAGTCGCTTCGGTAATGATCATGCCGGCACTGGCGCGCTGGCGGTAATATTCACGTGCCAGTGCACCGGGAATACGGCGTTCATCAGCTCGGCACCGAGTGAGCGGTGCCATGATGATTCGGTTGCGGAGCTGGAATTCTCCAATTTTAATTGGATCGGATAATTTCGACATGATTGGATCTTCTTGTCAGGTTTCAGTTTTACCTGGCCGGGATTGGCCAGCCGCAGCTTAATCGAAAGGACACTGCTTCCGCTTAAAGAGCGGTGGTTTCAAATAATAAAAGATTTCAAATTCAGATCATGTTACGCGCCCTTGAGCGAAAAGGTGAAGCCGTAACCATAAAAGTCATAGAGGAGGTGTGTCTGCAACCGGAAGCACCGCGACGAACGCATAATTCGATCTGTGTTGCGCACAACGGCGTAGCATGAGTGAAATTCACCAACCAAGTTTTGGATGCATGAAATGGGTTCTTACGAAATAAATACTGTTGACCTCCGTCAATGGAAAATCATCTCATTAAAGAAATTATCCTCGCGACTGATGTGCGGCCTTTTAATTGCAGGAACAATGACCGCCTGCGGCGGCAAAACGACCGATCCAGATGATGGCGGTAGTAACCCTGTCGACGAAGTTCCGGCCGACCCCGACAATAATCCT
>CAZXLJ010000002.1:11146-51948 GCA_964641175.1 uncultured Cellvibrionaceae bacterium | reverse complement strand
GTAGATCCTGTAGATCCTGTAGATCCTGTAGATCCTGTAGATCCTGTAGATCCTGTAGATCCTGAAAGACCCAACGTAACGGATCTGTTCGATCTGAATTACATACTCTACGTTGACATCCAGATGACAGCCGAAGACTGGAATCTGGTGGCGCAAGACGGTCGCGAAAAGTACGAGCGCGAAGGTGCTCCCTGTTTCCCCGGATATACCTGGCAAACAGCCACAATTACAGTCAATAACGATACCGCCGAACAGGTGTCGATCCGCAAGAAGGGTAACTGGTCTTCCGATTCCTACAAACCCGCGCTCAAACTCGATTTTGGCAAAGGTGATTACAAGGACCGGACCATTCAGGGGGAGCGCCGTTTTACGCTGAATAATAATGTGCAGGACCGCGCACTGATCAAGCAATGTCTGTCTTATTCCGTATTCGCGGAAGCCGGCGTTCATGCCCCGCGCTGTAATTTCGCGCAGGTTACGGCACAAGGCAGGAATCTGGGCATCTATACGCACGTTGAAGATATCGAAAAGCCGTTCCTTGAGCGCAGCTTTGGCAACAAATCCGGGAATCTCTATGAAAATGAAGGTGAGGCGGCATTTTCCCCTACCAGAATTGCGTATTTTGATAAAAAGACCAACGAAGACGACCTGGACAGATCCGACCTTACCGCAGTGGTTGAGGCCATGAATACCGACGACAGTAATCTGTGGGCGGCCATGGATGCAGTCATCAATCTCGATAATTTTATAACTTTCGCCGTGATGGAAGCGTTGCTTGGCCATGCGGACGGTTATAACTCACATCTCAACAATGCCTATATCTATAAGAATGCAGACGACGGCCGGTTTTACTTTATTCCATGGGGAACCGACCAAACTTTCCGAGCCACTTACATTCTCGGCCGTGACGCGACGCCTGCCTCCTTGTATCGCGGAAGTCCCCTGATGCAGCGACTATGGCAATCCGAAGAGTTCCGTGCAGCCTATGACACCCGTCTGCGCGAGATCCTCGATACCGTGTGGAATGAAGAAACCATCAAGGCGCGAGCGCAGGAAATGGCCGCAATTGCCGGTACTGATAGCCGGGAACTGCAATCGATTTTAAACTTCATCGACTCCAGACGGGCACAGGTAGAGGCGGAGCTGGCTGGTGAGGCAGATCGCCTTGGAACCTGGACCGCCAAACCGTTCGAAGCGAGCGCGCCGCCGTCTGGTTGCGAAATCGCCGAGGATGGCACCGTCGTGGTGATCGATCCAGAGACAACAGTGGTTGAGCCAGAGCCAACGGTGGTTGAGCCAGAGACAACTATGTAACGTAGGTATCATTCAGAAAATGGCCAGCAGGGCTTCCGCCGGAAGCCCTGAGTACGTCATCACCATCGGGTGCTGACATAACTTAAAGGACATACTGAATGAAACGCCTCGCTTCACTTACACTCTCCTTCCTGATAATTGGGCCGACTTGGGCCCAGTCGCCCAACAGTTCCAAACCGGGGGCGCCATCGGCGCCGTCGCCTAACGCTGAACATCAGAAGTCTGCATTTCCCGGGCAGACCCGTGCGCCTCAGGTGACATCCACAGTCAAACTGAATACAACTGTAATTGCCAAAGGACTTGAATACCCCTGGGCGGTCGAGGTGTTTCCCGATGGCCGGTTACTCGTGACGGAGAAGCCGGGCAGGCTGCGTTTCGTGACAAAGAACGGAAATATGGGCAATCCGATTCGGGGCGTTCCAGCAGTCGACGACCGGGAACAGGGTGGTCTGCTCGATGTTTCGCTGGCACCCGATTTCAAAAAGAGCCGAATGCTTTATCTCACTTATGCAGAACCTCGCGCGGATAACAAGAATGGTGCGGCGGTAGCGAGAGCCAGACTCTCGAAAGACGAGAGTGCCCTTGAAGGCCTGGAAGTCATTTTTCGCCAAGAACCTGCCTGGGTATCGGCAAAACACTATGGTTCCCGACTGGTCTGGAGTCCTGACGGCAAACTGTTTGTCACTCTGGGAGAACGCTCGTTGCCCGAGCCCCGGTTATTGGCACAGGATATCAATACCCATCTGGGCAAAGTCATTCGCCTGAACGCCGACGGCTCGGTGCCAAACGATAATCCGTTTGTGGGGAACAAACAGGCAAGGGCTGAAAACTGGTCGTACGGACACCGAAACATTCAGGGTGCTGACATTCATCCGGAAACCGGTCAGCTCTGGACAATCGAGCACGGACCAAAAGGAGGCGACGAATTGAATGCACCCGCAGCCGGTAAAAACTACGGCTGGCCCGTCATAACCTACGGAGAAGATTATTCCGGCAAGCCCATAGGCGATGACAAGACGCAAATGGAAGGAATGGAACAACCCGTCTACTACTGGGACCCCGTGATAGCGCCGGCAGGAATGGCTTTTTATCAAGGCGGAATGTTTGACAGCTGGCGCGGTGATCTGATTGTGTCTTCATTGAAACCGGGCGGACTGGTGCGCCTGGAGCTTGAAAAAGGCAAGGTCACCGGAGAAGAGCGTTTGCTTGAAAATCTCGGGAGGGTGCGCGACGTTGCGGTAGATAGTGATGGCGCGCTGTGGGTTGTAACCGATGAAAAGAATGGTCGTCTGGTGAGGATTACATCTACTAAATAGTCCTGCACTGAATCCATGGGCGCGTGGCAGGACGAATCGACTAACGCGGTAAGTACCAGCAGACCTGACGGGCCTGCTTGTATTCCGTCCATTATTCCGCATAATGCTTGCCGACCTGACCTCCTGTTTCTGGATCAGTGAATTCATGACAGGCTTGAGGTCGGCTGGCACCCTCTTTTTTCAACAAGGAGCTTTCATGCTGTGGTATACCCGATGGCCTCGCAAACTCGTGGCTCTAACTTTATCGACATTAATAGTGTCCGGGCTTTTCGCGACAAGTGCCCATGCCGATATAGTGTCAACGGAACTCCTCGTATCGCAAGAACAGGCGCAACAGATGCGCGACAGACTGTCCTCGTCACTGGCCGAAGCCGAAGTTATTGAGCATCTACAGTCCCATGGAGTAGATCCGGCACAGGCCGCAGACCGGGTTGCAGCATTGAGCACAGCGGAACTTCAAGTGCTTGCGGAACAATTCGACGACCTTCCCGCCGGTGGAGACATCGCCTTGCTTCTGGTCGTGATTATCCTGATTTTGCTTTTGCGATAACTTTTAAGTGGTTTGTCGAAATTTTCTCTGCCTGTATCCGGCTTTCTTTCTGCTCCTGGTCGTCGGCTGTACCGGTACCGCGAATCTACATTCGGTGCCGGGCGCAGCCAGTCTTGAGTCAACAGTGGAGCTGCGCGATGTCCCCTTTTTTCCGCAGGAAGATTATCAATGCGGCCCCGCGGCACTCGCTACGGTCATAAGTGCGACCGGTCATGTTGTGGATCCTGCGGATCTTCAGCCACTACTTTTTATCAGTGACCGTAAGGGTACTCTTCAGATAGAACTGCGAGGTGCTACGAGAAGGCTCGGTTTCCTGAGCTTTGCGCAGGAGGCCAGTTTTGCTTCATTGATCCACAGACTGCAAGCCGGTCATCCCGTGCTTGTATTGCAAAATCTCGGCTTGAACTGGCTTCCCAAATGGCACTTTGCAGTCGTAGTCGGATTTGACGCATCGACAGGAACCGTGCATCTGCGTTCAGGTCGAAATCCTCTGCTTAAAACTCGCTTGAAGGAATTTATAAGAACGTGGGAAGCAAGTAATAACTGGATGATGACAGTACACAGACCCGGTGAAATTCCGCCCGAAATATCGCACACGGATTATCTCGCCGAAGTAGCAGCTCTTGAGAGAATTGGCCAGCTGGACGCGGCCCGATCGGCCTATCAGGCGGGGGTTACAAGATGGCCGGAGAGTTGGTTGGCTAGCATGGGGCAGGGCAATGTTCACTATCTGTTGGGTGAATTTGAACTGGCCGAAACCGCATATCGCATGGCCCTGGAAAAAAATCCGGAACATCCTGCCCCCTTTCACAACCTGGCGTGGGCGCTTGTCCGTCTGCAGCGCATGGATGAAGCTACACTATACGCGCGCAGAGCAGTTGAGCTGAGCGATGCCGCCGAATACGCTTCGGCACTCGCGCATCTGCAAAATTTGAATCGGGTCGACACGTCTTCAGTCCAGACAGAATAATCCCCCCACGCGTGCGGGGTTTGCTTTCGACATCAGGCGGTATACACCCTCGCTCTGATCAAGATTCTACGATCTTTTCCAGTTCTTTCAGCCGACGGAACATGTCATCCAGCTGTGTAAAGCGAACCGCATTACGGCGCCATTGCTTGACCGGCTGAGCGGGAATCGGTGAAGAATAAACACCCGGTTCACGTATGGATCCGGTGACGCCGGTCATACCCATGATTGTGACGCCGTCGCAGACGTCGATATGTCCGGTCACGGCAGACTGGCCTCCAATCAGGCAATTCTTGCCGATCGTAGTGCTGCCGGCGATAACCGTGCAGCCTGCTATTACGGTATTGGCACCGATGCGACAGTTGTGCGCAATATGCACCAGATTGTCGATCTTTACATCGGACTCAATAATAGTGTCATCGAGCGCCCCCCGGTCGATGGTGCTGTTAGCCCCGATCTCGACGTCATCACCGATTTGCACTGCACCCAGTTGCGGCACTTTTCGCCAACCGCGTGATCCCGGCGCAAAACCAAAACCGTCGGCGCCTATGACCACTCCAGCATGCATTATGGCCCTCGCTCCGACAGTACACCCGTGGGCTATATGCACGCCGGGAGCCAGCCGCGATCCGGCGCCGATGGTGGCACCTGTCCCAATAAACACGCCCGCGCCGATTATACTGTCCGCGCCCACTTGCGCTCCCGCCTCGATGACAGCATTTTCATTAACCTGAACACCACTTCCGAGAACGGCATTTGCTGCAACACTGGCAGTTGGATGTACACCAGCAACGACTGGTTCAGAAGGGCGCAGCAGGGTCGCTACTTCCGCATACGCGTAATAAGGGTCGGCGACAACGATTGCCGCTGAGTTGCAATATTCAAGATGAGAAGCCTTTACGATTACCGCGCCTGCCTCTGTAGTCCGCAAGAGATTCAGGTAGCGGTCGTGAGTGCAAAAGGCAATATCATGAGGTCCGGCTTTTTGCAGGGTATTGACGTTTGAAACCTCGAACGCCGGATCACCCTGCAGGTGCGCTTCCAGGCGGGCGGCGAGTTCGCCAAGTGTAAACCGATTGTTCACAAAATTATCCTCCTGATTCCTCCGGGTCGTTGCTGCTGCGCACGACGTCCGGGTCGGACCGGTGCCGTTGAAAAAAATGTGGATTTTTCCTGATAAAGCTTCCGGTCCACTGACCAACCAACGGGGATCTTCCCGGAAATTTCAAATGCACATAGCCGTAACTGCACATTATCAACGCACCGAGAGCGTCCACTACCAGATCCATCATGGTATCGCTAAGGCCGGACGGGTCATTAAACATGGGTTTCTGAAGGTTAGTACCGAAGGTTCGGTCCATGCAGAATTCGAATATTTCCCACAGGGCGCCGGTTCCTAAAGCGAACATGAACGAAAACAATGCAACGAAACCCGGTTTCATATAAACCCCAACGTCTTCCATCTCGTTGAGGATGTGAACCAGTAAAAACCCGACAATGCCGAGAATGAACCCGGCTGCCAGATGCAATGCCGAATCCCACCACCAGAATCGAGTATAGAAGTCCCGCGCCTCGCCCAGAAATAACGCGGCAAATGCCATGGCGACCGCAATCAACTGAAACTGTGCGGGAATATAAACGCGAAGCCGCCTGGCGAGCGAAAGCGCTACCAGCATTATCGAAACCGCCGCACCGCAAACAAAACCGGTAAACCATTGCTGCCGGACAAGCGCGAGAACTGTCTCGACCATCAGGATCGCCAGCAGAACAAAACTCAATCGCCTTTGGAAAGTAGTGCTCATGGCATTCTCAGTTCCGGGGACGTTCTGAGCCAACACACGGGTGAGCGAAGTGGCCGGCGATATTGTAAACGCCATTCCTGAATGTGATGTTAATGAGGAGGCGACGATCCCGTACGAGTGCATTATCCTGCTATATCTCAGGCTATCGCGCCGCTCGCCCGTCAGACCGCAACCAGGTGGTTATCCCAGTGTATAGCCTCAAATCTGCGTCGGTGCAACCCGGTTTCCTCTGATGAATGCAGGTCCGCAGTGACCATGTCGCCGCGCCCGTTGCTAAACATTAAACGGTCGCCGGTCGGCAGGGTGCATACGCCGGCGACATCAAAGCAAGGAATACTATGGGACCATTCGCCATCTTTCCACCAATCCAGGTGTCCCGACTTTGGCGATGTTGTTACCACGGTTTTCTCGTCAACTGCGCAGACGCTGGCTATATAGTGCTTACGGTTAACGGCAAACATTGAGTCACTAATCAGCGCTTCCCCCCTCCCTGAAGAATCAATTTTAAATACCAGTGACTGCTGCGGAGTCAGCCAGTCATGGCTTTGCGCTCCCACAATCACTTCCTGATCACTCAAGCGCGCAATATGGCGGAGACTGAGCTTTAAGTTTTCCGGAGTAAAGACTCCGATGACTTTGCCGGTTTTCCAATGGATAAACGCGACGTTGGGCGCCATTTTGTCAACATCAAGATCTTCACGCGGGGACGAGGGATGACTGCGAATTCCGCCGTTGGCGACTGCGATCGTTTCGGGGGTCAGGAAAACCAGCTCATGGGGCCCGACACCGTAGCTCGAGTAGTCCTGAACAACGGCGTAATTCGCCAATACATCCCGGACAACGATACGGCCCCTTCCGTCGGTGTAATTATTTTCGGATGTCAGGAGGTAGCGGTATTCAGCATCCAGAATCCCGTGGCCGTAGAAATGGCGGCCGTCCGCAGCGGTAATAACCCTGAATCGATTACCCGAGTGGGAAAAAACATAAATTTCGTTGCCGGGCCGGCGGGAAAAGAAAAGCAGATCTCCCGAGAGGCGGTTGAACGCGGACGCATGCGACCGTTCGGGAACGTCCAGGTACTTTATGACTTGCCCTGAATCGTTGAGCAGCACGCCGAAATGTTTGCCGGTCGTGCTGGTCGCTGCGCTTAAAACCGACGGCGCCGTTTCAGATCGAAAAAAGTAGGACCCTACGCCAATGGCCCCTCCGACGGAAATCAATGCACCCGCTTTGACAAAGTTTCTTCGAGCAATGGGATGCTTGAACACGTCAGTCGCCATCCGCCGAATTGAACCCGATATAAACCCCGAGTGCATCGGCAACCCGAGTCGCATGATATTCCTGGACGCTGCGAAATAACTGCGCCACCGTTCGCAGCTTTTCGTCACCGTCGGCAGCGACCTGCAAGATGCTCGACCCGGAACCCAACTCGGTCAAGTGCGTCTGAAGCAAATTCAGCCGTACTGACATTTCCCTGGAAATGTCTTCATGTCCTTGCGCGGCAAGAAACCGCAAAATTCCTTCTTTTTCATGGTTCCCGTAAAGATCCTGGATAAAAGCAAAATTATTGCCGATGTTTATCAGGCTTTGCTCGGAATAGGGGGATTCCAGTGCGTCTACACTGCCGTCCAGAACTTTTTCGATTTTTACTGCGACAATTACCGAGAGGCGCTCGTTGATGCCGTTTAAAAGGCTTTCCAGCAGAGCCTGGGTAGAACCGCCTGCACTGGAATCTGAGGCGTGATCCTCAACGCTGCGCCACTCAGAAGACAGGTAAGAAGTATGTCCCTTCAACAAGGTCGCAAGTGCGGCCAGATAATTACAACGGCGCTGGGGCGAGGGATTACCATTATCTGCTGCCAGATTGGCGTACAGAAGGTATTCCATGGCCGGGAGGCCGCGCAGACTGACACCGCTCACCTTCAGACTCTCGGGTGTAATGGCTGTATCTGATTCCAGGAGCGCAGTGATGCGCTTTTCGAGATTGGCTCGACTGCTGGGATAGAACGCTATCGCGTGCGCGTGGTTCTGATCTGCGACAGGTCCAAAATTAATGATCTGCACTCTTTGCCAGGCCGCATTTGAATTCTTCCAGTTTTCCCGAATCACGCCTTCACCGTCTTCGGTCAACCCTTCCGCGCACTGTTCGTTGATTGCGGATGCAAGTGCATCAGTCGCAAGGTCGAGATCGGCGTAGGCCACCGCAATCCGCTGACGAAGAAACGCGTCGAGTTTTTGAAGCGAATAAACTTGTCCGTCGCGCGAACAGGCTAGCAGAAAAGGAAAGAAGGACCAGAACAAAAGGCGGACATAAAATGGACTATTCATAAAGGTTCCGGTTCAGGGCTAGAGCTGCGAAAGAAAATCCAGCAGTAAGGCTCGAAGTGTTGCATCCAGGTGCAAGAAGTTATCCCGGCTTTTTGCTGCTTCTCCACCATGCCAAAGAATGGCCTCTTCAACGGTCCGGGCGCGGCCGTCGTGAAGAAGGTAAATCACGGGGGCTGCCAGCTTGTGCCGTAATCCCCACAACGGTGTTGTACGCCACTCCTCTGGTTCCGCGTTGACGAGAACCCGATTATCGCTCAGCCCCGGTCCGAGGTCGTGCAGCAGCAGATCGCTGTACGGATAAACAAGGCGTCCTCGGCCGACAGATGATTCAGGTAGTGCGAAGACAGACCGGTGGCAATCGCCGCAACCAGTTTCGTGGAATATTTCCTTTCCGGAATGTCCGGCCAGTGTGCGTGAGGGGTAGGCCGGCGGCAGTCCACTGACGAAAGTCACCAGTAGATTCAGTTTCTCATCGCTAAGTTCTACGTCGTCCTGACCGCCATTCCCGGTCGGCATCTGCTGGCAGGCGCGCTGGTATTCAGCACAGTTCTGTGTGGGGAATACAGTTGTGGAAAGCCCCAGATCTTTCTGCAGTGCAAAGGCAACCTGAGTAACCAGCTCGGCCTGTTCTGCCTTGTAACCAAAGCGACCCAGTTGTGGAGCGCCAGTCGCGGACTGCAGCCAACTGCCGCGCCCGGAAATGCCATCGCCATCGATATCATCCGGATCCGCAAAACCCAGAATGTCGGCACTGTCAATCATATCCAGAAGCCCGACCCCAAACAGCGGCGGAGCCACCAGAATCGACATCGGCTTGGGCCCGGCGGGCAGGGCATCACTGTAGATCCATTGCACAACCGGGATGCGGAGCTCTTTTTCCAGACCGCGCAGGTTGATTATTTCCTGGCTCCACACCAGCGTTGCTTCGATTTCTGGTTGCAGATCGCCCACAGCGTAAGGCTGTATCTGTTCACCAAAAAATCGCTGGAGCTCGCTGGAGCGACTATCGCCGATGCGGATGACAAACGCCTCGGCACCCTGGCCGGCGCCACCGTTGTGATGGCAGGCATGGCAACTGTGCGCATTAAAATAAGGTCCCAGCCCATCACGGCCGATGGTAGACGCAGGCGCGCTCACCCAGGGGCTCCGGAAGAGAGAGTAGCCCGACCAGAATTTGAGGTGATCCTGTACTCCTGAATCCGGAAGCAGGGTACTCGCAGATATGGTGTCGCCTGTCAGCAGGACGGCTGCGGTTAGCCAGGGCGCCAGCGCGACTGTCGGCTCCGGTCTCACAGCGAATTCAGGAATTGCACAAGGGCATGGCGCTGCGGACGGGGCAGCGCCATGAACAAACGTTTTACATTTTGAGCTTCGCCGCCGTGCCAGAGGATAGCTTCCTCTATCGTCCGGGCGCGCCCGTCGTGCAGAAACCCGGCTTCGGGCGAGACTGTCTGGGTTAGTCCAAGTCCCCAGAGCGGGGGCGTTTTCCATTCGGTTTCGCCCGCTGTTCCTTCCGCCCGACCATCTGCCAGGCCGTCGCAGTGCTGGACCCAATAACATTCGTCGCCTGATACGCACGGCTGACCATCGGCATCTTCCCGCACGAGGCTTTGGCATTCGCCGCCCATGTCATGCAAAAGCAAATCCGTATAGGGAAATATCGTCTGATGGCTGAGCGGCGCGATCGGTTCTTGCGACTTATCCAGCACTGAGAGCGCTTTTACAATGCCGAGCACGCTGTGTTCAAAGACACCGGTGCTGTGGGATGGTTGATGGCATCCGTTGCATCCAATTGCGGTGAAAATATTTTCACCCATCTCGATATTTTCTTCCCAACGGTTTGCCTGATGATCAAAACCACGACGGGAAGGTACAGCGAGAGTCCTGGCGTAGAACTCCAGGGAAGCGAGGGTTACATCATCGATGTCAGCCTCATCTGCCGTGCGGGACTCCCGTGCGGCCGCTTCGATACAATCGACCTGAACCGGGGTACAGCTTTCTTCCGGAAAAAAACGGTTAGTAAGACTCATATCATTAACCAGCGCCTTGGAGGTCTGGTGCAGCACGCTGCCGCTGCCAGCTTTCCAGCCGAAACGTCCGAGGACCGGTGCATCCCGGCTCGGATCGTGGACCCATCTTGCCCGCCCCGAAATACCGTCCCTGTTTCTGTCTTCCGGATCCGCCAGTGCTTCGATGGCGTCGCTGGATATTGCTTCGAGCAAGCCCAGGCCAATGATTGGCGAAGCCAGCCTGGGAGAAATGCGGATCCCCTCAGCGAAGTCGCCGTAGCGAAGATGACTGAAGTAATACATCGGCTTATGGAGCTGATATGGCGTACCATCCGGGTACTCACCCCTGATGATCTGATATCGAACGAAGGGTCGAGCTTCGGCGGCGAGGCCACCGTCATTTGTCGCCGGCGCCAAACTACCGTTTTCCTGTAGCGCCAGAGTCTGCAGCTGCACCCCGTACACAGGATCAGGCATGGGCTCACCATCGCTTGTCTGAACGGACAAATGGAAAAGCAGCGCGTTTAGCACTTCCCCGTCGTCAGCCGAAATGGTCCCGCGCCCATCTTTGATATGACATCCCTGGCAGATGTTGTTATTGATCAGGGGGCCGGTATTCTTGCGCACGCCGCGAAAGAAAAAATTGCCCTGCTTGAACAACGCATCGAGTTCGAAGGCATTCTGAACCGCCGGAAAGCTTTGGCTGAAAGCATCCCGATCCCAGCGCTCTACTGTGCCGGCACCGGCGCTATAGTATGAAGCCGGGAGGGATATTTCTGCCGGCTGTGATGCCTCTCTTGCTCCGGAGGAATCACATCCCGCGGATAAAATTCCCACGCCGCCGACGCAGATTACCGGCAGCAGCCGTTGCCATTTCCGCGCCATTTTACTGAATACGTTGCTCGGTATCCTGGCGCAAATCATCCACCTCAAGCTGAAGCGTCCGGGCAACATCTTCAATGACCTTTGTTTGTTCGGCGAGTGCGGAAATCACTGCCGCGATATTGGTTCGATGACTTTCCATCTGGATTTGCTGATCGAAAGGAGTGCCCTGCCGTGCAGCCGTATCGATTTGTTGAATTCTTTGGCCGGTTGCCGCGAGAACTTCCCGCAACCGCTTTTCAAGCTCAAGGTGACCGGCGGCGATCAGCAAATCGTCGATGCCCGGTCCGGATACCACAGTGCCATCCACCCGGGTGTATTCACCTTCAAATGAATCCACAATGCCTGCAAAGTTCAAATAAATGTCACGATGAGTGTTATCACTGAAGCATGAATGCTCGTCTTCCTGGGAATCATCCAGAAGCGCAATATTCATGCGTTCTCCCGCCAGCTCGCCGAAGCTCAACCGGCCCATGCTCTGGAGTATCCCGGCAAGAGAGTTCGATGCCTGCTTGATATAGACAGAATGGAAACTATCGGGATTCTGCGGGTCCCATGCGTTGGCGACGGCGGTCAGGTCCTTGAGCAGCAATTGGACTGCCGCTCGCAGATAATCACCCCTGCGCTTGCAGACAAGTTCAGGCGCGGACTCGCGGCCGCTGGTGCACTGCCCGGTTACCGCATGGTAATCGGTCCAGGGGCGCTGGCCGGGTGAGGCGTCGCGGGACCCAGTTCCAGATCCATCGCTATTGAGATCCTGACCCCAGAGCAAAAATTCAATAGCGTGATAGCCAGAAGTGACATTGCGTTCATCGCCTCCGAGTTCCTGATGGGATTTCAGCACTTCCGCATTGATCTCCGGAAAGCTGTCGCTATCAGCGATGATGTTGCCCTTGATTGTCTGGGTTGAGTTACCGATCTCTGGTCCCGCCAATCCGTCGACGGGCGCCTCAACATAGTCGATGAGCGCTTCGCCAAGGGGCCAGGCGTTGATCCGCCCCTCAGGCCCGTCGCCCTCTTTACCCAGGGTGCCATCCTCATTAAGCACGTCAATGGGACCTGACCGGAAGCGGAATACTTCGGATTTTCCGTAGGGTTCGCGAGCAGCGAGCCAAGCGTCTCTGGCTGCTGAAAAAGCTTCTGGGGAAGGCGCTGCAATCAGCTGGTCAATTGCGGTTGCAAGCGTTCGTGCCATGATTACGGAGTCGGAGTAGACTGCATGTGCCATGGCGGCGTTCGTCTTCACGACATCCGTCATCAATGCAGTGTCGACCCGATCTTTACTCCCTTTCTTACTCTCCTGATTTGGTTCTGGAGATGAATCCGTGCAGGCAGAAAGTGCTGCCGCGATGAGCAAAAGGAAAAGTTTAGCGGCTAAAAAGGAGGGGGCCCGGACCGACTGCATGGCTATTCTCTACGGGAAAATGGAGGCCATCCTAGCGAAAATGAGACTAATTCGCAATAACACGCTTCCCAGAAATTTCCTTTAGATCAATGCGGCGGAATTTTGTTAACCGTTTCGCGTGGCATGGATAGTGCAGTGATAGATGCATAAATGCAGAGTAATTAAACCAACTACCATCTGAGGAGATACCATGGCTGTTACCGCTACTGATCCCATTAAAATTCTGTTCGCGATTCTGCTGCCTCCGTTAGGTGTATTCATGGAAGTAGGGTTTAAGGGGCACTTCTGGCTTAACATCCTTCTGACGCTTTTCGGCTTTATTCCCGGGATTATTCACGCCCTTTACGTGATTCTGAAGCACTGACAGGTCCAGCCGAGGCCGGCCCGCGAACACGACTTTGTCGGGCCGGATTTCCCTTCCTTGCCACAATATCCGTCGGTAGGGACCATTTTCCCCTGAAGGCGATACCTGTAATTTTTACAGCGCTGCAGAGAACCTCTGATTAAGTCCGAATAGCGGCTGGCCTATTCCCTGGCTATGGAGGGGCAGGGCTGGAGGTTTTTTGGAGAGCCACTTTTCGCAAGTCTGAATTGAGGAGATGAAACAATTTGGCCAGGTCGACAGGTTTCACCAGATAATGATCGAAACCGGCGTCGCGGGCTTTGTTTTTCTCGGTTTCTCCGCCATAGCCGGTCATTGCAATGATTGTGACGTCCCGGGTTCTCTCATTCGCCCTTAATTTCCGGGCAACCTCGTAACCATCAATATCGGGTAAACCAATATCCAGAAGCACTGCATCAGGTTTCATCTCTGTGGCCATCGCATATCCCGCCTTGCCTCCATGCTTTGCCTCAACGGTGTAGCCTTCACTTTCAAGACACATCAGAAGGCCCCTCGCGGAATCGACGTTGTCATCAATGATAAGTACACGCATATGTGCGGGCGTCTCGGCGAGGCCGGAGGCCGGATCCGGTTTTTCCTGGGGGCCTCGCTTGAATACCGGTAGCCGCACCGAAAATTCAGCCCCTTTTCCGGGCCCCTCGCTGGTTACGTGTGCAGTTCCGCCATGCAGCCCCACGAGTGCCTGCACCAATGCCAATCCTATCCCCAGACCACCTTGAGCTCGATTGAGCGCTGTTGGCGCCTGAACAAAAAGATCGAAGACACTGTGCAAAAACTCCTGTGGAATGCCGACACCTTCATCCCGTACCCGGATTGTCGCCCACTTGGCAATCTCCGGGTCAACGTCAAGCGTCAGCCAGATGGTGCCGCCGTTATCCATATATTTGATGGCGTTGGTCAACAGATTGCCCAGCACCTGAGTAAGCCGGATCATGTCTCCTTCGACATAAACCGAGGCTTCGGGCAGGCTTACCTGAAGATTGTGATTGTGCTGCAGTAAAAGTGGCGTCACGGTATCCGCAGCGTGAGTGACTACCTTTAACAGGTCCACGGGTTCCTTGCGCAGATATATCCGGCCATTGGAAATACGGGAGACGTCCAGCAGGTCGTCCATAAGACAGGTCAAGTGCTTGACCTGTCGCTGCAACAGCTCTTGTGCCCAGTCTAGCTGTTGTTCCGTCGCGCCTTCGAGCTGCATGACCTGAACGGCGTTATGCATGGCGGATAACGGATTGCGCAGTTCATGAGCAAGAATTGCGATGTATTCATCCTTACGCCGTGCTGAGTCGCATAGGGCGGTTTCAGCCCGTTTGCGTTCCGCGACTTCTTGTGTGAGCTGCGTGTTGGTTTGAACGAGCTGGGAATTCGCATTTTCCAGGGTCTGGTTCAGTTGCTGCAGTTCGCGCATATTCTGCGCTTTCAATTCTTCATGAGCCTTGGCCAGCTCAGCATTGGTGCGGGCAAGTTCGGCGTTCAGACGGTAGAGCTCTGCCCGTTGCAGATACAATTGCACCAGCGCCTGCACCTTGCCGCGCAGGATTTCTGGGATAACAGGAATCTGGACATAGTCCACCGCGCCCATTTCATAACCTTTACGCTGATCAAAATCCGTGACCTGCACGCCGGTTACGAAGATTATGGGCGTTTCTTCAAAACGGGGATGGTCGCGAATCAGGGCCGCCGTTTCGAACCCGTCCATTCCAGGCATGCTGACATCAAGCAGGATCGCTGCAAATTCCATTTCCATCAATCGCCAAAGCGCTTCATTACCGGACTGTGCGCGTACCAGATTGTGGCCCAGGCTTTCGAGGGTAACTTCGTAGCTCAGCAGTCGTTCCGGCCGGTCGTCCACCAGCAGGATGTTAACCGGGTGAACTGCCGGCGCGCCTCGTTGTTCCTTGGAATCGGGAGCTGTTGTCATTAGCGGTGCAGCCAGGAACGCAGCAGAGCAACCAGTTGCTGGTTATTGACGGGTTTGGGCACGTAATCGGAGGCGCCGGCCTCCAGACACTTTTCCCGATCTCCTTTCATGGCCTTCGCCGTCAGGGCAATTATGGGTAAAGCAGTGAACCGGGGTTGCTGGCGAATCTTGCGCATCGTCGTATAACCGTCCATTCCGGGCATCATGATATCCATAAGCACTATTGCCAGATCTTCAGTTTGCTCAATTATTTTGATTGCATCGCGGCCATTATTGGCGGTCAGAACGTTCATATGGTGACGCTCGAGGATACTGGAAAGGGCGAATATGTTCCTCACGTCGTCATCTACGACCAAAACCTTCTTATTGATCAGCGCTTCGTCGCTGTCGTAAAGCTTCTGCAACTTTTCCCGCTGCTCTTCGGGCAGATCATCCAGCGCACAATGCAAATAGAGCGCAGCTTCATCAATCAACCGCTCAGCAGAATGTGCTTCCTTTAAAATCAGCGTCTTGGCCACAGTATTGATAAAACTTTCTATCTTGGGTGACAGCTCGCTGCTCATGGCTACTACCACCGGAATCTCTCTCAATCCGCTGTCCCGCTGCATTTCACTCAGAACTTCCAGAGCGCCCTGGCGTTTCAGGTTCATGTTGAGGATGACGCAATCGAACACTTGGGAACGCATGGCTTCCAGTCCGGCCGCCGCGTGATCCATGCGGGTTACGTCTACATTCGGGAAATCCTGCAGGCCATTTCGGGTAATATCTGTGGGCGCGGCCTCTAGCACCAGCAGGCGCCGTTGGCGGCTGCATACAAACTGGTACAGGTCGGCAAGGGATTCTGCAATGAGTTCGGATGTCGCGAGCTTGTTAATGCAGGCGAAGGCGCCCCGGACGAGGCCATGATGACGTTCCTCGTCCACGGTAATGATTTGCACCGGAATATGCCGCGTGACGGGGTTTTGCTTGAGCAGGCTCAGAACTGTCCAGCCAAGCATGTCGGGCAGGAAGATATCGAGGGAAATGGCTGCTACGGGATATCGCGTGAGCAATTGCAGTGCTTCGGCGCCGCGCGACGCAAGGATCCCTTTAAACCCTTGCGAACGTGCCAGATCCAGCAAAATAGGGGCGTAGTGGGGATCGTCCTCCAGAATCAGCAGAATCTTGTCGGACTCCGCAAGCGCCTGGCGATCATCGACATGGGCTTCAATTCCGGGCAAGGGCAGGGCGACCACATTGTCGACGCTCTCGTCGGAGACCCTGCCACGCAGTTGTGGCAAAAACCGGTAAGCCGAGTCGGCCTGCTTCAAAGGCAGAAACAAGGTAAAGGTACTGCCATGCCCGACCGAGCTCTGCACCCGGATCTCGCCTCCCAGCAGTTGGGCCAGTTCCCGACTGATTGCCAGTCCCAGGCCGGTACCGCCATAACGACGGGCAGTGCCGGCGTCTGCCTGCTGAAAGGCCTCAAAGATAAGCTTCTGCTTGTCTGCCGGGATACCGGTGCCCGTATCTGTTACCGCAAACGAAATCACGGAATCGGCGTGATCGAGCACAGGATGCCCTTTGGTCCAGCCAGATGTGGCGACATCCACCAGCAGTTCAACACTGCCTTTTTCAGTAAATTTAAACGCGTTGGAAAGCAGGTTTTTCAAAACTTGCAGCAGTCGCTTTGGATCGGTATGGATATGTCGCCCCAGATCGTTACCGAAGCGTGTATGAAACAGCAGGTGGCGCGTTTCCGCTTCGTGGCGAAAATTCCTTTCGACCATGGCTCTAAGGTTGTCGAATAGCAGCTCCTCGCACTCGACGGTGACTGTGCCCGATTCAATTTTCGACAGGTCAAGTATGTCGCTGATGAGGTTCAGCAGATCGGTCCCGGCAGAATGGATTGTGTGGGCAAATTCAACCTGTCGTGCGCTCAGATTGCCGTCGATATTCTCGGCAAGCTGCTCACCGAGGATCAGAATACTGTGGAGCGGTGTGCGCAATTCATGGGACACATTGGCCAGAAACTCGGATTTGTAGCGGGAGGCAAGCGCGAGTTCGGCGGCTTTTTCTTCGACTGCGCGTTTCGCCTGATCAATTTCCTGGTTTTTGCGCTCAACTTCTGCATTCTGGGCCGCCAGAAGTTGGGCTTTCTGCGCCAGTTCTTCGTTGGTTTGTTGCAGTTCGAACTGACGGGTTTGTAATTCAGTTGCCAGCTGCTGGGACTGAGCCAGCAGACGCTCAGTCCGCATGGTGGCTTCGATATTATTCAGCACAATCCCGACAATATCCGTCAGCTGTTCAAGGAAGGCTGTATGGGACGTGTTGAATTCCTTCACCGATGCCAGTTCAATGACTGCTTTAACCTGGCCTTCAAAAAGCACAGGCAGAACCATAACCATGCGGGGGGTAACTTCTACGAGACCGGAACTGATCCGCAGGGGCTGCTGATCGGTCTCATTAATTATCAGACGTCGCCGCTCCAATGCGCACTGGCCGACGAGACTTTCACCCAGACGGAATTCCCGGACTGTACCACCACCGAAATTGTCGGCATAACCCGCGGTTTGCCGGAGTCTCGTGTCGCGGCCGTTCTCCATGACGATATACATCAAACCCTGCTGGGCTTCGACCAGAGGTGCAAGTTCGGAAAGCAGCATCTGCGATACTGTGGTTAAATCCCGTTGACCCTGCATCATGCGGCTGAACTTCGCGAGATTGGTTTTCAACCAATCCTGCTCAGTGTTGCGTTCCGTGGTTTTCCGCAGGTTGCCGATCATTGCATTGATGTAATTTTTCAGGTCGGCTACTTCGCCGCTGGCATCAACCTGGATGTAGCGAGTCAGGTCCCCAGTGGTAACCGCGGTGGCTACTTCGGCAATCGCACGCACCTGAGTGGTGAGATTGGCGGCCAGAAGGTTCACGTTGGCGGTGAGATCACGCCAGGTACCTGCTGCACCGGGGACATTTGCCTGCCCGCCGAGCCGGCCTTCCACACCCACTTCATGAGCTACCGTGGTTACCTGATCCGCAAACGTGGCAAGTGTGTCCGTCATGCTGTTGATTGTTTCTGCGAGCGCCGCCACCTCACCCTTGGATTCGACCGTCAGCTTCTGCGTCAGGTCTCCATTGGCGACGGCGGTCACTACCTTGACGATGCCGCGAACCTGATCGGTGAGGTTGTGAGCCATCACATTGACGTTATCGGTGAGATCCTTCCACGTCCCGGCGACGCCAGGTACTCGCGCCTGGCCTCCAAGCTTTCCTTCCGTACCCACTTCCCGGGCCACCCGTGTCACTTCGGAGGCAAAGCTGTTCAGCTGGTCCACCATGGTGTTGATGGTGTCCTTGAGCTGCAGGATCTCGCCGCGGACGTCGACGGTAATTTTGCGGGACAGGTCACCGCGCGCGATGGCCGTCGCCACTTCGGCGATGCCGCGCACCTGATCCGTAAGGTTGGTGGCCATGACGTTTACGTTGTCTGTCAAATCCTTCCATGTTCCGGCCACACCCGGTACTCGCGCCTGTCCTCCGAGCTTGCCTTCTGTACCCACTTCCCGGGACACCCGGGTCACCTCGGAGGCGAAACCGTTGAGCTGATCCACCATCGTGTTGATGGTGTCTTTAAGCTGCAGGATTTCGCCTTTCACATCAACAGTGATTTTGCGAGAAAGATCGCCCCGGGCCACTGCGGTGGTCACCTCGGCGATATTGCGCACCTGGGCGGTCAGGTTGCCCGCCATGGAGTTCACGTTATCGGTCAGGTTTTTCCATGTACCGGCAACCCCGGGAACTTCGGCCTGTCCACCCAGCGCGCCTTCGGTACCGACTTCTTTTGCCACCCGCGTTACTTCTGCGGCAAAACTGTTGAGCTGGTCCACCATGGTGTTGATGGTGTCCTTGAGCTGCAGGATTTCACCTTTTACATCGACGGTGATTTTACGGGAGAGATCGCCGCGGGCAACGGCCGTGGTCACTTCCGCAATATTGCGTACCTGGGCGGTCAGGTTGGTCGCCATGGCGTTCACAGAATCGGTCAGGTCTTTCCATGTCCCCGCAACGCCGGGAACAATTGCCTGACCGCCGAGTTCTCCTTCTGTGCCTACTTCCCGCGCTACCCGGGTCACCTCGGAGGCGAAACCATTGAGCTGGTCCACCATTGTATTAATTGTGTTCTTCAGTTCGGAGATCTCGCCTTTGACGTCCACCGTGACCTTGCGGGACAGATCTCCGCGGGCCACCGCTGTTGCCACTTCGGCGATGTTGCGCACCTGTGCGGTCAGGTTGCCTGCCATCGAGTTAACGTTGTCGGTGAGGTTCTTCCAGGTGCCTGCCACGCCAGGAACTTCCGCCTGACCCCCAAGCTTCCCTTCGGTGCCCACCTCCCGCGCGACCCGGGTTACTTCGGCGGCAAAGCTGTTGAGCTGGTCAACCATCGTATTGATGGTGTTTTTCAACTCCAGGATTTCACCCTTTACATCCACGGTGATCTTGCGCGAAAGGTCTCCCCGTGCGATAGCGGTGGCGACTTCGGCAATGCCACGCACCTGATCGGTCAGATTTACCGCCATCACGTTGACGTTGTCGGTAAGGTCTTTCCAGGTTCCGGCGACCCCCGGGACAATCGCCTGGCCACCCAGTTTCCCTTCGGTCCCAACTTCCCGGGCGACCCTGGTCACTTCCGATGCGAAAGATCTCAGCTGATCCACCATGGTATTGATGGCTTCTTTGAGCTGGAGTATCTCCCCACGCACATCCACAGTGATTTTCCGGGACAGATCACCATTTGCAACGGCGATAGTCACTTCCGAGATATTCCTCACCTGGGCTGTGAGGTTGTTGGCCATGGAGTTGACGTTGTCGGTCAGGTCCTTCCAAACGCCAGAGACTCCCTTGACCTTGGCTTGTCCGCCCAGCTTGCCTTCCGCGCCGACTTCCCGCGCCACGCGTGTAACTTCGGACGTGAACACACTCATCTGATCGATCATTCGGTTCACGATCTGCGCGGAGCGCAAAAACTCTCCTTGCAACTGGCGGCCTTCAATGTCCAGCGAAACCGTTTGTGACAGGTCGCCCTTTGCCACGGCCGCGATACTGCGGGTGACTTCCGCCGTCGGCCAGAGCAAGTCATCGATTAACGTGTTGACAGCGGCTTCCATGGATCCCCAGCAACCCAGACGGCGGTCGCAGCGCACGCGCTGCCGGGTTTTACCTTCCTGGCCCACGGCCTGGCCGACCCGTTCAAGCTCCCGGGCAATCTGACTGTTGGCAGCAACTATGTCGTTGAACGTATCCGCGATTTTACCTTCAATCCCGGTCCAGTTACCTGGAAGCCGGACAGAGAAGTCACCGTCCCGGACAGCCTGCAAAGCCATCAGCAGGGCGTCCTGACTGTATATCGAAGGCGTCAGCGAGCTTTCTGGAAATTCTGCGTCGCTGGTTGACGGGGGCGTGGCGCTCATGCTCTGGCAGCTCGCGAGTAGTAGAGGGGTGGGGCTGGCAGTTTACATCAAGTCAAGTTGGATGCTAATCCATCAATGAACCGCCCGGCCGCGTGCAAGTAGCGGCGGGACGGTTTTCCATGGGGTGCAAATCAGCGTGATTGCTTCTGCTCGAGCAGTTTTTCCATCTCATCCATAATGAGGTTCATTCGTTTGACGACGGCGCGGAAAGGTTCAGGCTGAGTAAGGTCTACCCCCGCCTGCTTTAGCAGGGTGTGGGGATAATCAGATCCCCCGGCCCGGAGCAGATTAATGAACCTTTCTACAGCATTGTCTCCTTCGGTCACCATGCGCTCATAAAGAGCAGTGCCGGCCGTGATGGACGTCGCGTACTGGAAGACATACATGTTGTAGTAAAAATGCGGGATGAACATCCACTCGCTATGGTACAGCTCATCAATTTCTACCACTTTCTGGTCGTGTCCGTGATAGCGGCGCAGTATTTCTCCGTACATTTGCGAGATTTTTTCGCCAGACAAAGCTTCTCCCTTTTCCACAGCTTCATAAAGCAGCAGCTCGAACTCGGCGAACATGGTTTGCCGGAAGAAGGTGGCCCGCAGACTCTCCAGCCCGGATCCCAGATAAAAAAGCTTTTCATCAACCGTCGTGGCGTTTTCGACCATATATTCCTGCAGAATCAACTCCAGTGAAGTAGACGGAATCTCCGCAATAAATGTGGAATAGCGGAAGGTTTCGAAGGGCTGCGATTCGGTTGCGTATAGCGTGTGGACTACGTGCCCCCATTCGTGAGCCAGGGTCGACAGTGACTCATAATCGTCGTTGTGATTGAGCAGGACGTAGGGATGTACATCATAGGCGCTGCCGCTCATGTAAGCACCGCTGCGCTTGCCCGGACTGGGGAAAACATGCATCCATCGCTGCCGCATGGCATCAGACTGCTTTTTTCGCCAATCGTCACCGAGCGGTTGCATCGCCTTCAATGTAATGTCGATAGACGTCTCGATGTCGAACTCCTTGTCGAGCGACACCAGAGTCGGGTAAATATCGTAGTACTTCATCTGCTTGACGCCGAGCATTTCGCCACGCAGCTTGAAATATCTGTGCAATGTAGGCAATGCCTGGTTCACCTCTCTCACGAGAGTGCGATATATCTCCTCGGGCAGATTGTCCTCAAAGAGTTCACGCTGAAGCACGCTGTCGTATTTTCGTGAGCGCGCCAAAGCTACCTGTGCCTGCAGGTGGCTGTTAAGTACGTTGCCGATAGTGCTCCGATAGTCTTTCCACTTGCCCCAATAGGCATCGAACACAGCCTGGCGGTCTGACCGGTTCTGACTGGCGCGCCAGCGACTGTATCCGGCCGCGTCTATGCGGTATTCCTTGCCATCGGACAGCCGCACCTGCGGCCAGGGGATATCGGAGTTGCTCAGCACTGAATAAATATTGCTGGGTGCCTCGAGGGAACGGGTGAAGAGGGAGAGCGTTTTCTCGCCTTCCGTGTCCAGCGTGTGAGGAGCATTGCGCAAGGTATTATTCAGATAATGCCGGAAGGGCTCTAGTTTCTCGTTCTTCTTCAGAAATTTCTGTATTTTCCGTTCGCCCAGTGTGAGCAGTTCCGGTTCCAGCCAGGCTGTCGCTTCACCAAATTGCGCATAGGCGATTTCGGCCAGCTGGTTGATCTCCTGATTGGCGGTATTGCCGATGTCTTCGTCATGCAAGAGGCCAGCGTAGACGTAAAGACGGCTTACGCTTTTGAGCGTTGCCGATATGCCGAACAGGCCGCTGTAAAGCTTATCCGGACTCTTGCCCAGTGTTCCCTTGAATTGTTCGAGTGCCGAAATCTCCTTCAGAACATCCTCGCGGGCCACATGCCATGCATCGACCGAGGGATAAAGATCGGTCAGATCCCAAACGTATTGAGTGTCGGTACGGGAATCTTGCTGGGCGTGTGTTGGGGCAGAGCAGAGTATTGCGAGAGGAACTAAAACGGTAGCCAGAATGCGCCGAAAGGGTTGCATGGTATGCTCCAGATCTAAGATGCCGTCGCAACCATGCTTGAACTTTTCTCGAAGGTCAATAGCGCCCGGCCAGCGATCCGGGCTTACCTGAAAAAAGATCCCGTTTTAATTCAGCGAGGGGAACCATACACCTGCGTCCAGTACCGGCGCATGTCACTATCCGTGTTTTCCGTATAGCCGAAACCAAACTCTTCGACGGTATTGGCCATTATTGTCTCGCAGTGCTCGGGACTGTTCAGAAGACCCCTCATCACTTCTTCGATACTGGTTTGCCCGGCAGCGATGTTCTCTCGCACTGTTGAGTAGCGATAGCCTTGAGCCTGGACCCGATCACTTGGCCTGGAGCCATCACTTCCGATGTGCGAAAAGAAATTTGAGGTAGCCATCTCATCGGAGTGCGCCTGAGCAGCCAATCTCAACTTGCAGTTCCACTTTAAAGGTGCAGCCGCTGAGTAGGTGACGGAACCGCACTTTCTTGCTTTAAGGCGCGCCTGGTTGACCGCTGCGAGCATGGTGATATCCCGCTGATTCATGCAGCTGTCGATAATTTCCTGGGGTGTGGCACCTATATTGTCCGCAGTCGTGAACTCCCACTGGTAACCTTCATTTTCCAGTCCCTCTGTCGACATGATTGGAGCTGTACTGACTTGATAGCGCGTGTTCGGCGTCAGGGGGTCGTAGGGGGTGAACCTGAACTGCCGGTCATCCAATTCAATCAGATAACCCTCGACCAGGCCTGCCGGCGACGTCAAGGAGATGAAATCCTCCGGCACGCTCTCCATCATGACCCCTGCGCCCAACGCGACATCCACCGTGGTCACAAGAGAAACATTCCGGGCTTTGCTGGCGGGATAATGGTTCTCAACCGCGAAACTGTCGTCCTTTTCGCTATCGCCACCTGAGCTTGTGCTGCTGCTTGAAGACGTCGAAGACGTAGATGAGGAAGAGGTGGATCCGCTACCTGAACTCGACGAGCCATTTACCGGTGATGGATAGTAACCATGGGACGAGTCTCCGTCGTCGCAGCCTGTTACGAGCAGCGCCATCAACGTAAAAATCGCCACGTTCAGTGTAAAGTGAATTCTTTGCATCATTTTTAACAAATCTAAGGGTTTAGTTCGTTCAGCCTGATATTCGAAAGCGGCTTCCTTGGGGGTAATCTCTCGCTTGCAGTGGGTTTTATACGGAACAAAATGCAAAATTTGATCATTATTTCGCCGAAGTCAGTGCCTAATGGTGTTAAAAACAACATTAACTTCAACTGAATCCCGTACCGGATCAGGAGGGAAGGGGCAAGTTTGAGTACCGCGTCAAGCTTCCAGGCCTGATTACGGTATCACGTGCAATGTCGATCGGGACGGGACAGGCGCCGGCTGGCAGGGGCAGGCAGCCAATGTGTGAAGGGAGTCACCGGGGATTGACTGCCTCGCACCGAACCGTGTTCAGGCGAGTCACCGTCACCTCATCCGGGCCCGAAAGAAAACACGCGCCCCGACTGCTCAAGAGTTCAAAACGTTTGGGAGAAAGCGCCCGTTTCCCGTCCAGTACCCGGGATTGCCCGTTCCGCAGTACACCCTGATCAATAAACAGGTGAGAGGACCGGGTAAAAATCGTTGGTGACAGGGTCACCGGCACGCCGCCCAGCGCTGCGGAGATCGCCGTTGCGATTTCTGCCCGCGCTTCCGCGTCGGCGCTGTTCAGCAGGGCTGGCACGCGCTCGACGGCTGACGACGGGCTTTGACAGCCCATTGACAGCAGGGCAACCGCTGCTCCCAGCCATTTGAACCTTTCTCTATTCAAGGACAGTCCCTCCGAGCCAGGGCGGGGCGAATCCCGCAACCTAAAGAATCTTCAGAACAGACGTTCTGGGCATGCTTTGTTGTAGATCCAGTGGGATAGACTTCTGGATCGACCTGCCCGCAGTATCCGGACACTCACCCGAGTCCAGAAAATGCAAGCCAGTTGCAAATAACCGTTCTTCCACCGAACCCAGGTCGTGGCTGAGGTCATCCAGCGCGAAACACCCCGGTACTATGCTTTCTTCATCGCCATCTGCCGAATCGGCGGGACTGAAGCCAGAGAGAAAATCCCCGAAGCCTTTGTCGTTCACACCGGCAAACATCACCGTGTAATAGACATAACCACAGTTTGGCAGGGGCCAGAATCCGTAGGGCTTACCGCAGGTTGTATCGCCAATCTGGATCACTTCTATATCAATACCCCGCAAACCATTGATAAATGATTCACTGGCAGAGCAGGTATCCGGACCCGTGAGAACAAAAACCCGACTGAGGTTCAGGGAGGGCAGCGGGTTGTCCAGATCTCCCGTGGGATCAACCGGGCTGGAAATAAACGGAACGGGTTCCAAGGGCTCGCCAAATGGATCATGCGTTGTATGTTTGTCGTTAAATTGAAGGCGTTCGAAGTCTCTACCTGAGGTCCGTTCGGGACCAGCGACCATGTAGGCAAACTGGGCGGCGGTATCCAGGCGCCCACCTTCGTTATAACGCATATCGACGAAAAGTTCATCGATGCTTTCCTGTTGAAACAGGCGCACCGCATCGATCAATTGGCTTTCAGCGGTCAAGTCGTGGGAATAAAACTCAACGTAACCAATCCTTCCCTGGGCAGTATCTTGGACCTTCACTTGTGGCACTGACCGATAGGCGATAGGCTGGGCTTTCAAGGATGTATCAACAACGCCGGTTGCGTTTCTCTTTTCAAATTTGAAAGTATGGGTCTCGCCCGAGTCTTCGGGGTATAGAATAGAGAACAACTGCGGCAGATCCATGTCGGCGACCTCAATTCCATCAGCTTCGAGGACTTTATCTCCGCGACCTACCTTGCCTGATGCGGGTGCCGAGGCCTCGACTGACCGCACATACGCAGCGTAGCCGTCTTCTTCTGCCTCAACACTCCAGCGGATTCCGTAGTCGATACTGATTCCTTCTTCGGCGGCAGCTAGGAACTCGTCATACGGTGTCACATAGTGAAAGCGGTCACCCTCCGCTTTCAGCACTTGATCAAAGTACTCTAAAGTTGAATAACGCGCGGGATTCACATCAGCAACATCGTCGTACCAGAGATAAACACTATTGGTAATGGAGCGGAGCCACATCTTTTCGTGCATGGCAGTGCCTTGACGATCCGGAAACGGTTGCCCAGTACGCGGGTCTTCTCCTTGACGGGGCGTTTCGCACTGATTGGCGAACTTCGAAGGACTGTCAAACTGTCCGGGCTTCCAGATGAGTGCCCCTTCGCCGGGTTGCTTGGCGGGAGGGTCGACGGCACGATTGAGTTGGTGACTTCCGTCACTCGTACAGCCAGTTGCCATCAATACCAGACAGAACATCCCGACATAAGACTTTACTGCTTCCTTCACTGCTATAACTCCAGATTCTTTCAGAGGGCGATGCCAGAGGCTCGATATAAGGTGGCAAGCTTACTGGAAATACTTGTATTTGACTGCGGCGTTGTTCAAGGTCTTCTCAGCTCGGACGGAAGGGGGTGACAGACGGCTACCCGAGGTAGTACGACGCCTATGGACGCTCCCGATGGCAGCCCGCGACAGTAAATCCGGTGCCCGGGCGATCGAAAAGCATCAGTACCGAGCGTCCCTTGCAATTCCGAGGCTTATTTGGAACTATATCTCGCTCACTCGAACGGACGCCTCCCATGAATAAATCTGCTTCGAATAACACATTAAGTGTCGGGTTCGTCTACTCAATTTGTACTTTGTTCATAAGTCTGCCTCCCGCATACGCACAAACGCCCGCCGATTCAGAAAGCCTTTTTGAAGAAATTTTTATCGTGGGAAGCCGCACTCTGGGCAGAACTGCCGATGATCTTCCCGTCCCGGTTGATTTGCTGGATGAAGAGCTTCTGCGAGATACCGGGCAGTTCGAACTGGGAAGAATGCTCCAGCAAACTGCGCCATCATTCAATTTTTCAAGCTCGGCGATCAGCGACGGCACAGATGCACTTCGCCCGGCGACATTGCGTGGATTGGGACCGGATCAGACTCTTGTACTTATTAACGGAAAGCGCCGTCATCAGGCGTCGTTGATTCACATTAATACCTCCGTCGGCAGAGGGACAGCCGGAACTGACATGAATGCCATTCCTGTATCCTCGATTGAACGGGTAGAAATATTACGCGATGGGGCCGCTGCACAATACGGGTCCGACGCAATTGCCGGAATCATCAATATAGTCCTCAAAAATGAAGATGAGGCCGGACAGGTAAGTGGTTCATGGGGACAATTCTCTGAAGGAGATGGTGGAACTTACGCCCTGGATTTCAACAAGGGATTCGGATTGGGCGCCGTGGGGTTTGCCAACCTGACTTTACATTATCGCGACCGAAACCATACAGACCGGTCGGACCCGCAGGGCGTCTGTCTGTATGGAGGGTGCGTCGACACCGACGGAAACGGATATCTTGAACCCGCGCCCGGCTTTGAGCTACTCGAAGTGGAGGGGCCGGCCCGCAACGGTTTGCGCATTGGTGACGCAGAGTCGGAACAATTCGCCGCCGTCCTGAATACGTCATTTGATGTGGGGACAGGGGAGCTGTACGGATTTCTTACCTGGTCCCAAAGAGACAACGAGTCCGCGGCGTTTTATCGCAATCCCGCCGGTTCCGGTGCCGCCCTTGAGGACAGCCAGAACCCTGTGCACGCCGACGGTTTCCTTCCGCTAATTGCGTCAGACATTCGGGACCACTCCGTCAGCGTCGGATATCTTCTGGAATTTTCCGCAGACTCATCTCTCGACCTGTCCTATACCACGGGCAACAATGCCATCGATTACGAAACCCGCAACAGCGGGAATTACTCGTATGCAAACTGGCTTCGGTTTGGACAAGGCTTGTCAGATGAGGAAATTCGGGAGCAGATACCAAGACAAGCTTATGCCTACGGGCTGGAGCTGGACCTTACCACGCTCAATCTGGACTATACCCACGGCTTCGGCGCACTGAATATCGGCACCGGTCTTGAGTACCGCCGGGATGAATTCCGCATCATTTCCGGTGAGGAATATTCGTGGCAGGACTATGACACGGATCCCGCCACCGGGCTGGATCTGTATCCCCAGAACGCCGACGGTGGTATTCAGGGATTTAATGGGATACCACTCGCGTCCCGGACCGATGAGGACAGAGAGGTCATCTCTGCCTATGTCGATGCCGAGCTGGATGCCACAGACAATTTGTTTTTGAGTGCGGCATTGCGTTATGACGATTACGAGGGTTTCGGTGAGACCATCAACTATAAAATTGCTGCGAGCTTGAAGCTGACCGAAACCCTGAAACTGCGAAGTTCCTATAATACTGGCTTCCGCGCCCCTTCAATGCAGCAGCTGTATTTCAATAACATCAGCACCCAGATTAGAGGTGAGAGCGCCGTCACGGTGGGCACCTTCCGGAATGACAGCCCCGCCGTCCGTGCAATAGGGGTGCCCGAACTCAAAGAAGAAGAATCACGCAATCTGGGTTTCGGACTTGCCTTGAATTTAACACCGGCGTGGGAGTTTACAGCCGATTTTTACCAGATTGATATCGACGATCGGATTACCATAAGCAACCAGCTTGCCGCCGCGAACTACCCGGGCCCTCTTGCGGTTGCCTTGGGTGAAGTGGGCGCCGGTGCAGCCCAGTTCTTTCTGAATGGTGCAAGCACGGAAACCCGCGGCGTTGATCTTGTTACAAGCTATACGGGGCTGGCTCTAGGAAATGGCTCTCTGGACCTGACGCTGGCGGCAAACTATACCGACACTGATGTAACTGAAACCTATGTCCCGACCGACGGAGCCTTATCGACCGTCGACCCGGCCGCGGTGTTCAGCGCTCAGGATATTTCCATCGTTGAAGAATGGCAGCCGAAAGACCGGATAATACTAACGGCAAAATACTATGTAGGCGCATTCTCGGCGAACTTTACATTTAACCGCTTTGGTAAATACGCCACTATTGATGACCTTGGCCGACAGACGTATGACGAAGAATGGCTCACCGACATCCGGCTTAACTATCGGTTCAAGGATGCCATCAACGTTTTTGTTGCCGCTAACAATATTTTCAATGTGACGCCAGATGAAGTTACCAATACCGGCTCAAGAGGCGGATTGTTTGAATCCAGCCCTGGAGCAATGGACATGGCCAGCGATTCGGTATTCCGTTATTCAAGAAGGTCCGCGCCGTTTGGCTTCAACGGCGCGTTCGTGACTGCCGGAGCATCTTACGAATTCTAAGGTGCTTACTTGCCGGCTATGTGTTCGTAGACTGCACCGGTGCCGTCGCGACGAATAATCAGCACGTCATACGGGTCCCGGCGACCATCCATTTCCATGCCGGGGCTGCCAATTGGCATCCCTGGAACAGCCAGTCCCAATGCATCCGGTTTTTCTTTCAGGAAGCGCTCGATCACGTTCGCAGGTATATGCCCCTCAAAAACGTAGTCACCGATGACTGCGGTATGACAGGAGTGGAAGTTCGGGTTGATGCCAAGACGCTCTTTGACTGCATTCATTGCGTCGGTATCGGTCACTTGCGTAGAAAAGCCAGCTGCTTCGACATGATCAACCCACTCTCCACAACATCCACAGGTTGGGCTTTTGTAAACCTGCATGGTGGGCTTACTGACGGTCTGATCGGATTGGGCTTGCCCTACTTCGTTCGCTCCATTGGCAACCTCCCTGGCCGCCTGCTTGTCGTCAGGCCCGCCGCAGCCGAATAGAAGCAAGGTCGCGCCCATGCCCACGAGGATCTGGATGGCTCGGCGTTGAATGCAACTGGCGTTGCCGGTGCGCTTATTATTTGAGGTCATTACAGGATCTCGATGTTGCAGTGGAATTCAGGAACCGGACCGCCTTGTTTTCGACGGCCCGACAGTATACCGGGAAAGAGAATTATTTCATGCCCGGCATCCGCTATGCCGATGGAAGGAGCATGATTGCCGGATCCATGGATAGCCTCTGAAACCACGGGCAACCAGTGATCGCATTGGCATCTACGAAATCAGTACGGCAGCCCATTGAATCAATGGAGCATCAGGCGTTTGAGCCAGTCGAGCATGACCTGCGGCAGATGCTCGGGTCTGGGCAGTAGTCCGTAATGGTTCGGCCCAAAGATCCGGGGCAGATATCCCGCAGCCTGATGGTCGATGGTGACGCAAAAAGGGGACACACCCTGCAGCTTGGCTTCCAGCACCGCCTGCCGCATATCTTCAACACCGTAACGACCCTCATAATGATCGTTATCATTCGGTTTGCCATCGGACAGAAAAATAAGAAGGCGGTGGGAGGCTGATGCCTGCATCAGGTCCGCAGTCGCATGCCGCAGTGCCGCACCCGCGCGGGTGTACCTTTCCGGTTCCAGAGAACTAATGCGAAGAGCGACATCAGAGTTGAAATTTTCGTCGAAAGTCTTGATAGGGTGAATGGAAACTGCATGCGGCCCTTCCCCCGAAAATGCCAGCACAGAGTAGGGTTCTCCGGTACTTTGTAGTGCCAGGCAAACCAGCAGCAGTGCTTCACGTTCGACGTCTATCACGCGCCTTCCTGGTGTAATCCAGCTGTCGGTCGAGCCGCTGATATCCACAAGTACTGTGATCGCCAGATCTCGATCGAGTTTACGGCTGGTCAGATAGAGTCTTTCAGAAAAAATCCCACCCGCACGGTAACTACTGTAGCTGTCGACATAAGCATCAAGATCTATTTCCTCCCCGTCAAGCTGGCGACGCAGTATGACCCGCCGCGCCTGAAGGAGCTCGAATTGACGCTTCAGAGAGGAAATTATGGGCGCATGCCGACCCATGGCCGCGTCGACCCATTGCTGGGATCCCGGACCGCAGGATTTGAGCCTGATGGTCGCGCCGGGATCGAGATAGCACTGCGTGCGGTAATCCCATTCCGGGTACTGCGTGAGTTCAACTTCGGACGGCGCCCTGGGCATATGAACAAAAGAATCGCAAGCCGGTGGGTCGTCCGAGATCAGCACTTCTTTAGCTCTGCCGGGCGTGTTGACGAGGCGGGCTTCGGGCAGTTCCGATACCAGGTCTGCATATTCTTCGGCTGAGGTTTCTTCGTCTTTGTCGGTAGGACGCTGAAGCCCGAGGGGATCTTCGGCGTGCTGGTGTGGTTCATCTCCCTGAACCATCCAGGCTCCCTGGCTTTGCTCTTCATCTTCATCGTCTTGAGCGTTCCGGATTTCTGGCCGGCGCTCGAGGTGACCGGACCTCGTCTCGGAATTGTCGTCAGGAAGCGGACCATCATCAGAGGTCATGGTATCCCTGGATCGGTTGGAACCGCGAGCTCGCAGTTCACCCGACCACCAGTTTTTCAGCAGTGGATGCACCGCAAACGTATGGCGTCTTCGCGGCGTCACATCCAGCGAAAACGTGGCGATCACATCAGGAACGCACTGCATGGATTCTTCAGGTGATAACGTGACGGGAAAATTGCTGACCGAGGCATGGGAGGCCGACGCAAGCAGACTTCTGAACAAATTTTCTATGGGCAACCGGTTTTCGGTAAAGGCTCCCAAAGGCGGGCGGGACGCGAGCACATGCTCCCTGAGCTTTTGCACGGACAGTCGCATCCCTGGCAACAGTTCCACGAGTTCTTTATCGACCGCATAGGCTTCAAGCAGGAGATAGACATCGGCAGCGAGAGGGCTTGTGGCTGCGGAAATCAAATGCGGACTGCCGCGCTGAGCCCGCAGACACTGCTGCATGGCCATGACGCGGTACAGCTCCATTGCCGTGACAAGATCGCTCGTGTCGATCTTCGGCGGAAGCCATATCATTTCACCATCCGTTGCGGGGATGCATTGACGCAACACCGGCCTTTGAATTTTCCTGAATATCAAGGAGAGAAAAGTCGGGTGGGGGGGCAACTGAGCTTGTCGGAAGGATGGTGAAAACCCGGTCACGGAGCTGACGAACAATTCAAGCCGATTGGCCACATCGCTTAATCGGATGTTCGCAGGCTTGTCGTCAACGCGGTGACGCTGCCACAAATCCCGCACAAAAATCGTCGCGTGGCGGGCGGCATCCGTAATTACCTCTTCGGCTTCAGCCATAAGTGATCCGTACAACTATCAGGGAATTGACGTGGACGAGACGAAACGCCTGATCGAATCAAGGCCGCGCCCGGCGGCAACGTACAGCTCTCTAGACAAAGGTCGCGTCGATAAGGTCGTTCATGGCACCCACCAACGTTTCGTCATCGGAAAGAGGTAAAACAATGGCAACGCGGCAGGCTTCATGAATACTGACGTTTGCGCGGGCGAGCAGTGCAGCAGCAATTAGAACGCGCGTGCTTGGCACTTCGGGAAGCCCTCGATCCCGTAACAGGCGGATTCTCTGCGCCAGGGTAACCAGCGCAACGGCTGTAGCGTGGTCAATGCCGCTTTCTCTTTCTATGATATTCGCTTCACTCGCCGGAGGCGGGAAGTCGATGTTCATCGCAACAAATCGCTGCCGAGTGCTCGGCTTTAAATCCTTCATCATCCGTTGATAGCCGGGATTGTAGGATACGACCAACTGGAATCCTTCCGCGGCTTCGATCTGTTCACCGGTTTTATCAATTGGCAGTACACGTCGGTAATCCGCCAGTGAGTGCAAGACGACCACCGTATCCTGGCGGGCCTCGACCACCTCATCGAGATAGCAGATCGCGCCTTCTCTCACTGCGCGTGTAAGGGGACCATCCTGCCAGACGGTACCTTCGTGGCGAATAAGGTAGCGTCCTATCAGGTCACTCGCCGAAAGATCGTCATGACAGGCGACAGTGATCAGCGGTCGCCGCAGTCGCCACGCCATGTATTCCACAAACCGGGTTTTTCCGCATCCTGTCGGTCCCTTGAGCATCACCGCCAACCGGTGCTGAAAGCACTTTTCAAAGACGTCGATTTCGCTTCCCGAAGGCAAGTAAAAAGGCGCTTGATCGTCTTCCTGCCGGCTGGCAGTTTTCGGAGAGGTTTTAATCACAGTGTGCTAACTCGCCACTCGTGCAGTGCCGCCTAAAGTGTCGGCGCCCGGATCTGCAGTAGCTTCAAATACCGGCGGAAAACGGAAAAAATCGTAAATGAATAACGCTACTCCCACTGTAAATATTGATGCGGTCGCGATGAGCATTACAAAATGCACCTGAATTTTCAGCTGTGCGTCCAGGTAACCCATGCCCATGATTCGCTCCAGATATACTTGCCCGATTCCGGCGGTGGCAAACGACAAAGTCATCCCGAACATGCCGGCCAATTGCAGCCAGAACGCCCAGTACCCTATGCTACTGCCCCTCTCGGAGCGGCCTTTGGTTAAAAAGGGAAGAGCATAGGTAATCATCGCGAGAACGATCATGGCATAAGCACCATAAAAAGCCGCATGCCCATGCATGGCAGTGATCAACGTCCCGTGGGTCCATTTATTTATACTTGGCCAGGTGTGAGCCAGTCCGAGCAGGCCTGCGCCGAAAAGGGCAAATACCGCACTGCCCAACGTCCAGTGCAAAGCCAATGTATTGGGATGGGAAAGGCCGGCGCGACGCATTGCGCCGTAGGCGTAGATTGCCATGCCGGCAAGTGCCAACGGTTCGAGAGCACTGAAAAAGCCGCCGATCGGCAACCAGTAATAGGGTACTCCCACCCAATAATAATGGTGGGCAGTGCCGAGAATACCTGCAAGGAATACCAGACCGACAATAACGTACAGCCACTTTTCCATAATCTCGCGGTCCGCACCGGATAACCGGATCAAAAGATAGGCGAGGAAAGCGCCCATGATCATCATCCACACACCCTCAACCCATAGATGGATGGTCCACCAGCGATAAAATATCGAAACCGTATAATTCGAATAGTGGAGCAGGGCGGGTAGAAACAGCAGCGCTGAACTCACCAGGCCGATCATCAGAACGCCTTCAGTAGTGGTGAAGCGGCCTGACTTTTTAATGGTCATGCCGATGTTATAAAGAAAAATCAGCATGCAGATAACTATGACGATTTTGTGCGGCAAGGGTTGTTCAAGCAGTTTGTTGCCCGTTCCGTACCGGAAAAGATACCCGATAATTGCGGTCACTCCCATAAGAGTCCATAACACCAATTGTATGATGGCCAGTTTTACACTGTGCAGTTCCGTCCTGGATTCCTCGGGAATCATCCAGTAGGTGGCGCCCATAAAGCCGGTAAGTACCCATACAATTAAAAGATTAGTGTGTATGACTTTGGTCACATCGAAAGGCAAAATGTACAGCAGGGGATCCGGCCCCAGATATTTGGTCGCCGACAGCAGACCAAATACCAGTTGCAGCCCGAATAACACCATGGCAACTGCGAAATACCAGTAAGCAACTGATTGCGACTTATAACGCATAGCTAATCTCCATCGAAAGATGGGTATGTTTCCAGCTTCCCGGAAAATACCGGATGATTATTTTAAGGACGCTAAGTAAGCGGTCAGTTGATCCAGCTGTTCTTCCGTAAGGCTCGCTTCGTAACCGGTCGGCATGAACGAAACACCGTCGGCGGAATACATTGCGCCCGGGATCAGGTGCGCGCTCGGTGTTACGATGGATTCCTTTATGTATCCCGCGACATCTTTGGCTTCACCTTTATAGTCCTTCGAACTGAGTATTTCCTCGGCTCTCGAAGCCAGGCCAGCCAGTGTCGGCCCGGCCATATCCGCGCCCGGCGCAGTAGAATGGCACGCATTGCAGGCTGGAATTGCCGTTCGAAAAATATTTTCACCCAGTGCTCTGGAATCATCGCCTGCATTCACGGGACGAATGCCGGGCGGGGTGTCAGATCCGCCTGCATGGTTCGTATCGGCGCCCGGGACGAAACTTCCGGTTACCAGAATGGGGCGGGGTGGCCATCCCTGATTGTCAACTTTGCTTACCCAGTCCAGGAAGGTAATCAGATCCTTGATTTCCTTTTCTGACAAATCCTGTTTTGGCATCAGTCTGCGATGCTTTTGTTCGTCATAGAATTTGGACGGGTCGCGCATGTATGCGTGGAGATAGGCCTCGCCACGATGCTGCGTAATCTTGGTTAAATCCGGTGCGTAATATGCACCTTCTCCAAAGAGGGTATGGCAATTGATGCAATTGTATTTGTGCCAGACATCTTTCCCGTGCACTACTTCGGGGGTGATATTTTCGGCGTTGGTCAGCTCAGGAAACTGTCGGTGGCTGTCAACGGTCATTACTAGGAAGGCGAGTGCCGCGATAGCGGTCGACCCGATTGCAAACATTCGCGATTGTCTGTTATTCATGAGTTCACCTGTTAGACGCCGATGCCGGACCAGTACCTAACAGCGATGGAGAAAGCATAAATTATTGCCCCCGCCATTCCAGATATCACCACGTAACTGAGAATTCTAATTGGACCGAATAGCTGTTCTCGCTGCATGTGACCCCCTGATTATTATATTTAAACCTGTTAAAGAATAGCATTGTGACCAGATAGTGCAATGAATGATGTGCTGAACTAGAACCTTTCGGAAGAATCGGAAAATCCCAGGACAGCAATCAATCCGGGTTTGTCTTCAGGTCGTAAGGCATCAGCCAGGGTATAGCTTTCCATTGTTGCGAAAAAATTCTCCATCGCTTCTTTGAGCATTCCTTTAAGTCGACACGCCGGACTTAAAATGCAGCTCTGCTGTGCGGAAAAGCACTCCACCAATGCGAGAGTAGGTTCCATGTCGCGAATGAGCCGGCCCAGGTTCAGATCTTCCGGGCGTCCATTGAGTTTTATGCCGCCCATCTTGCCGCGGATCGCAACAATGTAACCCCGAACATTCAGTTCCTGTACGACCTTCATAAGGTGATTTTTCGATATGCCGTAGGCGTCCGCAATTTCGCGTATGGTCGAAATTTTTTCACCCCGTAATCCCACGTAAATTAACACTCGAAGAGAGTAGTCCGTGTATCTTGTCAATTGCATAAAACTGATATCCAGCTCATTGAAACTCTAACCGCGCAGGTCATTGAATAACCCACTATCCAGGGCGACCATCCACTCGAGGTGAGCTCAGGATCGGCCAGTAGAACCAAATAAACAGCACAAAACTGATGGTCCAGGCTCCACCGGCCAGAATCACTCCAAACCGGAAGTCCAGCCATTGAAGCGCAACGAGCATCCGGGCCACGGCCGCGACAATCATGAAGTAATAAATACTTTGAGCAAAAGACGGGAGTTGCATAGGTCTGCCGGTGTGCCCCAGAGAGACCCTCGTCATGACCCCGACGATCAGCAGCGCCATCCCGCCAATTGCGAGAGTATGAAGCCATGCCGTCTGCGCCACAATGCCAAACACAGCTCCAGCTTTAAGAAACAGCCCCAGTATCATCCACGCGTATCCCACATGCAGCACCCAAAGCAGTGGCTCTTTCAGCGCGACCCGTCCATTCCATCGCCACCATCGAATCAGATTGAGAGACGCTGCGATTAGGGCAATAACTCCGCTCGCAACTGCAAATTGTGTCGGCAGCAAATCAGCTGGCAACATGGCGACAGTGGCTACGAGCACGCCAACCTCTAGCTTACTGCAGACTTGAACAAGGCCTGCGTCCCGACCTTCTTTGCGAAGCCAATTACTGGTGAATAGGGGTATGATTCTGCCGCCTATGATAACAATCAAAAGCGCGATCAATGTGAATGCCATCTTGACACCCGACTGCAGTAAACCCGTGGTGCCGGTCAAAAATCCTGCGTGCATGACGATATTTGCCAGAAATAGCAAGATGATTACTGCCGATAGAATGAGGTTCTTCCGGCTACCCCTCGCAAGAATTATCCATGTCAAATAGAGTGCCACAACGGCCAGGAAAAGCGCGTCAACAACAGCCACCAGCCAGAGGGGCCACCAGCTGGCAGTCCACATGACTATCCGTCCCGCCAGCCACAACAGGGCAAGTATAAATAGCCAGCGCCCGCGAACTGGAGCTGATCCGGTCCAGTTACACACCGCTGTCAGCACAAAACCACTGATGGCGGGCGCAACAAAGCCAAAAAGCATTTCATGACTGTGCCAATGAAAGGCACTCCAACCCACCGGCAACGGTAACCCGGTAAACAGGTAAACGAGCCAGGCGGGGACGGAGAGAATCGCATACAGGGCGGTGAGCAAAAAGAATATGCGGAAGGGAAATTCAAAAAGCTGGGCAAACGGTGAAAGTGGCTTTAGTGATAATTGTGACTTTGCCGGGGGAGGCATTGGTGATAGTGCCATACGCCGTGGTCCTCGTGACGGTAACCGGGGCTGATACCTTGAGCAATCATCCGACGGAAGACAAACGCCGTATGTGTGCGTGACGTTATTAAAGCCCTAAAGGTGCATTTAGTTTACATCTTTAAGATGGCCGGATACAATTCATACATACATATATTTTATTGATAGCGGAGACAGCTCGATGAAAGTAATCTCGATAGCACTAGCCACGGCACTGATTGCAGCGTCTGCTGGCGTCCTGGCTCAGGACTGCAGTATGACAGTAGACAGTACCGATTCCATGCGTTTTAGTACTGACAAGATAACCATCAGTAAGTCATGTAAGGAATTCACGCTCAATCTGACTCATTCCGGCAAGCTCGCCGACAAGGTAATGGGGCATAACATCGTGATCACCAAGGCAGATGACATGAAGGCCGTTGCGAGTGATGGCATGAATGCAGGTCTGGCGAGCAACTATGTTAAACCGGACGACAAGCGGGTAGTTGTCCAGACTGAAATTATCGGCGGCGGCGAAAAGACATCGGTTAAATTTCCCGTCAGTAATCTGACAGACGGCACCAATTACGTGTTCTTCTGCTCCTTCCCGGGACATAGCGGCATCATGAAAGGCACAGTGGAGCTGAAACCGTAAGAATCCGGAGCTGATTCCGGATAGCGTCAGTGCGAGACAGGAGGCTCCGCAAGGCAAATCAGATGCCCATGACGCGTCCGGAATTTACCCACCTGAGAATCTACGTACTTCCATTTTAACTGCCCCGCATTCATGCTAACTTGGCGCCTCGACCAGCCGACGGTTAGTCACGTCCTGAACTTTTCTTCCATTCAATCATACAGATGACCCAATGATAAATCGGAGCGCCACCCTCTATCTTCTGGCTTTTCCAGTGGGTCTGATGGGTTGCGTGCAGCTGACGTTCGCCTTGCTCTCGCTCGTCGTTTTCAACGATCAGCTGGTGAGTTCGTTTGCATTACCTGGACTGGCCATGCTGGCGGCAAGTTTGCTTTTGGGCTTTAAAAGGCCTCATGCCGGAGTTTCGAGTTTAGGATTTCGTGATGCATTGCTGTTCGCAACGGTTACCTGGATCGCCGTCGGAGTTTTAGGGGCGATCCCGATTCACCTCGTGACCGGCGCGACTTTCACAGACAGTATTTTTGAGAGTGTGAGCGGCATCACAACCACAGGGGCCACTATCCTGGCGGGACTGGATGAAATGCCGAGATCGTTCCTGTTATATCGTCAATTCCTGCAATGGCTCGGAGGACTGGGAATAGTTATTTTCGCGGTCGCGGTGCTACCGATGCTCAATGTCGGCGGCATGAAATTGCTCAAAGCGGAAACACCCGGTCTCATAAGAAATGACAAGCTCTCACCGAGGATCGTAGATACCGCGCGTTATCTCTGGTTTGTATACGGTGTTATTACGCTTGCCTGTGCGATAGCCTATTATCTTTGCGGGATGACAGCCTTCGATGCAGTTGCGCACAGTCTGACTACTGTGTCGACAGGCGGCTTCTCCACATACGATAAGAACCTCGGCCATTTTGACAACCCGCTGATCCAGATTGCCGCTGTCATCTTCATGCTCGCTGGAGCCGCCAGTTTCGCGTTACATTTCAAGGTCTGGCAGTCCAGGAGCCTGCGATCTTACTGGCGTGATGAAGAATTTTACTGGTTCATTCTCGCCATAGGCGTTCTTTCGCTGGTGATCGTGTTCGACCTGTGGATGTCAGGGTATCAACACAACCCGGTCACCGCCTTGAATGAAGCTGTTTTTCACCTGGTTTCCTTCATCACCACCACCGGATTTCATGCGTCGAATCAAACGGGCTGGACACCTATGGTCTCGTTCTTGCTGGTCGTTGCCGGATATCTCGGGGGTTGCGCTGGCTCCGCTGCGGGCGGGAATAAAATTGTCAGAAACGTTTTGAGTGTGAAACTTATCAATCTCGAAATAAAGCGCCTGATTCACAGCAACGGTGTTTTTCTCGTCAAATACCAGGGCGAACCTGTCGAAAAAACTATTCTGAGAGCGACGGTGGCCTATATGGCCTTATCGGCCTTTACAAGTATGGCGCTGACGCTCGCCCTTATTACGACTGGTCTGGATCTCTGGTCTGCGTTTTCGGCAGTTGCCGCCTGTGTCAACGTAGTAGGACCTGCATTCGGCTCACTGGGCAATAATTATCAGTCGGTTTCTGACGCTGGTACCTGGATTCTGACCGGTGCGATGATTCTCGGGCGTCTTGAATTTTTCACCATACTGGCGCTCTTCTTTCCGAGCTTCTGGAGGCAATAAAACCTATTTATGAAGCGGCCATCCGATTAAAAGGACGCTGACCGTGAAGGCTCCCATAACCAGATTCATCGGTATCCCCACCCTCAGAAAATCAGTGAACCGGTAGCCGCCCGGCCCATACACCATCAAGTTCGTCTGATAGCCAAGTGGTGTGGCGAAGCTTGCCGAGGCCGCCATCATGATCGCAAACACAAAAGGCTCGCTGTTCAGGTTCATGCTTTGGGTCATGGTCAACGAGATAGGAAGCATAATGATTGCGGCCGCGTTATTGGTAATTATTTCGGTGAGCACAGAAACCGCCAGATAGGTCAGGGCGAGCATCAACCAGGCTTCTCCACCACTAAGGCTAATGATGTTTGCGGCGAGAAATGCGGACACGCCCGTCTTTTGCAGAGCGACCCCCAGTGAAAATGACGCAGCGATGGTCACCAGCACAGTGAGATCCAGGCTCTTTTCCGCTTGACTCAAGGAGCAGCAGCCGGTGGCGATCATCAAGGCTGATCCGATAAGCGCCGCGTTGAGCATGCTGATGACATTGAAACCGGCAGCCAGGACGACGATGATCAGTATTGCCCAGGACAGGATGGCCCGCTCGTGGCGCGGCTGTTCCGTATCCAGATCGCTGATCAGAAGAAAATCCTTGTTGTAGCGTTGCCGGCTTACAAAGGCGGGACGTGCTTCGAGCAACAGGGTGTCACCAGCTTCCAGCTTGATTGTTCCGAGATTTCCCTTGACCCGCTCACCGTTGCGGGCTACGGCCAATACAGCCGCACCATAGCGATCACGAAAACGCGCTTCCCGGATTGCATGGCCTACAGCATCACAATGAGGTGAGACGACTGCCTCCACAAGGCGACGTTCAGCGCGGGCAGTTCCCAGCGTTTTTTCCCCACTCGATTCTTCAGAGGGGAGCACCCCATGAATGCGTAGAAGATCAGAAATCGCTTCGGTGTCGCCAGCAAACACCAGGCGGTCGCCACCTTTCAGGATTTCTTCGGATGGCACCGCCGAAACTATGGTTCCGTTGCGCTCGATTTCGATGAGATAGACTCTCTTGAGATTCCGCAGCCCTGCATCAATTACAGATTTCCCCACCAGCGGTCCATTCGGATCTACCAGCAGTTCCAAAGTGAATTCACGCAGATTGGCAAATGCCTTGCTCTGTTTCCTGTCCGGCAACAGCCGGGGAAACGCCAACCACATGAACAGCACGCCGAAGCAGGCCGCGGGAAACCCGACTGCGGTTATCGAAAAGAGAGAGAAACCAGGTTCCCCTGTGATTGCCTGATATTGTCCGTTTACCACCAGATTGGTACTGGTGCCTATCAGCGTCAGGGTGCCCCCGAGAATGGCACTGTAACTAAGCGGAATCATTAACTTTGATGGGGAAATACCGATCTTCCGGGACCAGGCACTGATTCCGGGAATCATGGTGGCGACCACCGGAGTATTGTTGAGAAAACCACTTAATGACACGACCGGAATGAAGATGCGGAGCAGCGCTGAGCGGAGAGTCTTTGGATGCCCCAGCGCCCTGTTCACAAGCAGATCGATTCCGCCGGAGGCGTGAATGCCCGCGGCGACAATGAACATCGCCGCTACCGTGATCAAACCTTCATTGGCAAAGCCCGCCAGCGCCTCCTGCGCTGTCAGAACGCCCGTCAGGCTCAACAAGGTCAGTGTCGCCATCATCACCAGGTGCGGGCTGATTCTCGTGACGATGAGAGTCACCAGGGTGCCAAACGTGAGCAGTAGCGAAAACCAGCCTTGCCATTCCATAAAGAACCCTTCAGCGAAAAAAACTGGCGTAGATTAGATTCTTTACCCGGAATTAAAAAGAGTTGTTTTGTATTGAACAGGAAAATTCGCCGGGTTTACCAAAGATCGGTCAGGTTTTAGAGGTATAAGGAAG
>CAZXLJ010000002.1:0-11046 GCA_964641175.1 uncultured Cellvibrionaceae bacterium | reverse complement strand
AGGAAAATTCGCCGGGTTTACCAAAGATCGGTCAGGTTTTAGAGGTATAAGGAAGGTTGAATGCGATCGCAGACCGCTGCGCGTGACAGCGAGGACGAGATGCACCCATGAACGCGCACTACGTACGCGCATGAGCGCGCCGTACAGTGCTGTCGACGGTAAACCGGACATGGAAACGATCAGTGCGACGCCTCGATTCTGATCTCGTACCAGAGGCTGCCCCCCGCCAGATCCGCCGAGATGCTTGCGCCCCGATCCAGTGGGACTACAACCAGGGGCTGCTTCCGTGCGCCGGTCTCTGTCAGAGACCAGGCGTTGACTCGTCCGGCATCGACGGGAAGCGTCAACTTGAAGGGAACAATCTCTACTCTCGTCGGCGCTGTTCCCCAGCCGTCCGCGAGCTGCGTACGCTCCGGATTGACCCACTTCATGCCGGTGTTCTCCACCAGGCCGGTCGCTACCACTAAAATTGTCGTTTCCTGATCCAGATTCGCAAAACTCCCGCTTTGGGTTGTTGCCGCAATGGTAGCCCACCCTTGGGCTAGCGAGCCGAATTCAAGAGACACATCTCCGAGCTGGTAAACCTGACCGGCCGTGAATCCAATAACCGCTTTGGTGTTGGCGGTATTAACCGTTACATGGCTCCGGTTCCGCGCCGGTGACTTCCATACTAGTTCGTCGGTATCTGACCGAAGATGTGTAAGGGCCTGTCCTGACAGAGCCGTATCTGCCGGTCCGCTGTCGTTGCCGGCCAGCCCGACGCCAAAACGGAAGGCTCGGACGGATGAAAAAGCTTCATGCCATTCGCCAAGCGTATTCCAGGCCCCTCCTTGAGTGGATGCTCGATCCAGCTCCGTCTCCTTGTCGGTGGAAACTGTCTGTAGCTGTCGGGAAGGGGCTACATCATGGCGTCGGAAGAGATTGGCTCCCACCGCAAAATTCGCCATTAAAGCGGGGTGCTGGTTCATCTGAAAGTGGTTTTCGAAGCGGTTTTCGCTCCATGATCCTGTGGAGCTGACATCGTATCCGAAAAAGTACACCCCGTCCCAATCCTGCAGGGAACCGTAGGCTGCAACCAGCAACGGACCTTCGGCCGCATAGCTATTGGGAAGCGCATGCTGATATTCCGACACCGTGAAAGGCATTCCTTTGTGCTTTTGAAATGCGAGGTCTCCAAGAACATTTCTCTCCGGGTAACTGACCATTGAGCGATTACATACGGACCAGTCGGACGAGTCCCATGGTTTCCCAGGAAATACCGGATGACACCAGTAACCATGTGCATCAATAAACTTAAATTTCTTCTGCAGGCTTGGCAAACTCAGCGATGAAATGGTTCCGTATGGTAAACCGGAGATACCGATGTCCTCTTCAAGGAAGGTCTTCATGTCTGTCCAGTAGTCTTCTTCGAGAGAATACAGAAATTCAAACCAGTCATGGCCACGCGCAATTGAATACTCCAGTGCGGTTGAATTGAGTGCGATTGTTTGGTCTTCCAGAGACTCGAAGGCGGAGAGTTTCTCAACCGTCCCGCCTTCGCGCAAAGAAATATCTGTGATATGGATCTGGCCCGGTTCACCACCGAACTCCGCAAGAGTAAGGCGCAGATCAGAGCGGGAAACGGAAGAAGTGAACGATCTGGAATAGTATCCCCAGCGCTTACCGATCCGGAATTGGTAGTGCTTAAAGGAATTCCAGGGAGACTGCGATTTTTGGATGGATATTGACAGCGGTCGTTCAGTCTGGGATTTCGCGCGGAAACTTACGGTGTAGATCTGGCCTTTTTCCAGCGAGACGCCTGACTGGGTCAGCTGCACGTGCCAGGGTTCAGTCCCCGGGCGCTGCACATTGATCTGGGCGGCGCGTTCACCGCCAAAGCTGCCTGCACCCGCCAATGCGCGCGCAACCCCATGCGTTTCCAGATTCCATCGCGAAAAGCCCTCGGCGAAACTGTTGTTCTTGATTAACTCGCGGCCCGGCGGCGTCTCTGCTTCGACCCAGGCGTTTTTCAAATCCGCGGTCGTTCCGTATTTAACCTTCAGCCAGTGGTTCCATTGCGCTTTCAACAGACCTGCAGCGGAAGCAGGCCAGATGTCGATGGCTCCATCAAGGAATTGATGAAGCATGCCGTTCTCGTTGTTGATTTCAACAATCGCTATTGCGGGATCGTCGGCGTACTTTAACTGAGTGTAGGGGTTTACGTGCGTCAGCAAATTACGGGCATGCTCCTTCTCCAGAGCGCGCACCTGCGGCATTACAAACCCCAAGACATGCCGTTGCTTCCAGGTGAGTGTGGATATGTCCGCAGGCAATCCATCTTCCGGATAAAACTCACGCGCAGTCAACAAATTAAAATTGACGTAAATTCCTTCTGCCTTGAGTCGGGATACGAAATAGTCGAGCCGGTCCAGAGCGACCTCATTAAATACCCTGGAGCCACCTTTGGAATAATCGATCAGGGACAGGCCACCCCAGCGGTGATCCAGATGGTGGAATCGAACAATATTTGCTCCGAATTTCGCCAGTCTGGCCGCGATGGCCGCGGCGTCATCTTTGGACGGAAAGCACGACACACCGTTAATATTAAAGCCCCAGAACCTGATGCGCTTGCCAGCGATCTGAAAATGCCCATCGTCGCTGATCTTTAAAGGACCTCGTGAGCCGGCCGGTGAGTGATTCAGACGCTCCCCGAAATGAGTGATACCTGCTGTGGCATCGTCAAAGGGGAAGACCCATGGAACAAGCCTGGCAGAATTTATGGTGAAGGCGCTTCCCTTGCTACTGATTTGATCGGATCGAGATCCGCCGGCGCCTTTTTCACCACAGCCGCCAAGAGCCGTTGAAAGAAACAAGGCAACAACCATACAGAGGCGATGAACAATCATATCCGGGGAAAACCGTGTTGATGATCGTATCGTTCAGTATAGAGATGGCGTGGCTAAAGTGCCCGGTTCCTCGGAATGTCGGAAGAAAGGACCGGCGTCTAAAGCTTTTTCTTTTTTGCCATCCCGATTCCCAGAGCAGCCGCCATGGCAAGAGCACCGAACAGAATCGGAGTCCGGTTTTCGGTGAATTTCAAATACCAGCTGTTGTTATGCGCTTCTGCGTCAAAGCGACCGTGAGAACCGAGGTCCCGATTGACTGGTTTGAACAGATTATCCGGACGATCCCGGGGAACAGGTGAATCATCATCCTTTTGTCCCGACCAGGCTTGCTTCAGCGCCATATAGTCTCCGATGTGCGGCAGTAAAAAGCCGCCAACAATCGTCTTGAAGGTGGAAAAGGTATTCCATACCTCCCGACGGTCATGACACGCCGCATAAATGATGGACTCCGCCGCAACTTCAGGCTGATATATCGGGGGTACGGGTTGAGGACGAGCGCCAAGCCGCGCCCGCGCCCATTCAAACTGGGGAGTGTTGAACGCTCCGAGCTGTACCATGCATATTCTCACTTCCGATCGATCTCGCATCAGCTCGACCCTGATCGCATCCGTAAAACCTCTCACGGCTGCTTTGGCACCACAATAAGCCGATTGTAGCGGTATGGAACGATAAGCCAGGGCAGAACCGACCTGAATTACCTTACCTCGGCCACGTGGCCTCATGTAGCGCAGTGCCGCCCGCGTGCCGTATACCGTTCCGAGATAAGTTACCCGGTTCACTTGATCAAATTCTTCGGTGGTCATTTCATCAAACGTTGAGAAGACCGTGACCATGGCAGAATTGATCCAGATATCGATAGGACCCAATTCGGATTCAACTCGTTGAGCTGCATGATCGACCTGTCCCGGATCCGCAACGTCTGTCGGAATAACCAGGGCATGTCCGCCCGCACCGTTTACTTCCGCAGCCGCTGCCTCCAGCCCTTCGACCCCACGGGCGAGCAACGCGACGCGGGCGCCCAATTGCGCGAACGCCACAGCGGTAGCCCGGCCGACCCCTGCTGAAGCGCCGGTGATAACCACTACTTTTCCGAATAGTTCTGAGCTTCCTTTGACATTATTGCGACAGCGCGGACCTGCCATGAGTATTCCTCCGGATTAGCTGACGGTTAATGGGTCGTCGTTCTACGAGCGCTGATTTATACGGAGATAAAGGTTGGCCTGGCTGTATTTATCGGCATTTAACCGAAGCAATTAGCACTCAGTCTGTCTTACCCAGGTCGCTTGCGATAAGGACGCGCGAGGCGGCCATATTGCGAAACATCAGCGGCAATTCATCAACTTTTGGTTGCTGTGCCTGGCGGACTATTGATGTGACTCGCTCACGAAAGGGACTTTTTGCGCAAACGGGATCCGCATTGGCGGCATCTCCGGTGAGCATAAATGCCTGGCAACGGCATCCTCCAAAATCCTTCTGTTTTTCGGGACAACTGCGGCACGGCTCAACCATCCACTCGTCTCCACGGAAAGCATTAAACCCGGAAGATGTTCTCCAGATAGAGTCGATACTGGTGGTGCGGACGTTTGGAAATTCGATCGGCAGATCGCGCGCGCTGTGACAGGGAAGAGCGGTGCCGTCCGGAGTGATTGTTAGAAATATGGACGCCCAGCCGTTCATGCAGGGCTTTGGTCGGTCTTCGTAGTAGTCCGGCACTACAAAGATTACTTTCATCTGCGCCGCGGACTTCTTCCGGAAATCCCCGACGACAGATTCAGCTACTTCCAGCTGCTTCCGCGTCGGCAGTAACTGGGCGCGGTTATGCAAAGCCCATCCGTAATATTGTGTATTGGCAAGCTCAACATAATCCGCCGCCAATTCCAGCGATAATTCCAGAATCTGATCGACCTGATCGATATTCTGCCGGTGCAGGACAAAATTCAGAACCATCGGATAACCCTGTGCCTTGACGGCTTTGGCCATGGCCAGTTTCTGAGAGAACGCTTTCTGATTCCCGGCAAAGTAATTATTCAGCTCCTCTGAACTTGCCTGAAAGCTGATCTGGATATGATCCAGCCCGGCCTCCCGGAATGCCGCCACTTTATCGGCGTCCATGCCAACGCCCGAAGTTATCAGGTTGGTGTAAAAACCGAGCCGGCGAGCTTCTGTTATCAGCTCTATCAAGTCGGGGCGGACAAGAGGTTCGCCGCCCGAAAAACCAAGCTGAACGGCACCCATGGCACGTGCCTGCCGCATCACCGAGAACCATTCGTCGGTGCTGAGTTCATTCCCGATCGATGCGATGCTCAGAGGATTTGAACAGTAGGGACACTGGAGAGGGCAGCGATAGGTCAGTTCCGCCAGCAACCACAAGGGAGGTGATACGTCAGCCATCGGTCAGCCACTGACGGTCTGTCGCATCTACAAAAAAATCGAGAATGTCTTCGCGGATACCCGTTGCATCCGGATATTTTTCCTCAAGACCGGTGATGATGTCATCCACCGAAGTCTTGCCATCGCATCGGCTGAGAATTTCGCCGGCACTTTCGTTAAGCTTTACCATTCCTTCAGGATACAGAAGCACGTACGCGCCCTGGGTTTGTTCCCATTGCAACCGAAAGTGCGGGTGAATTGCGGGAAAAACGACGGCGCGGGCAGAGGTTTCGTCAGACATGCTCTGGACTTCCACAGTTATGATACGGAGGAGTTTTATGGACGTACGCCATGGTCATGGCATCAAGCATGGACCATAAGATATCCAGCTTGAATTGCAGAATTTCCAGCGCGTGCTCCTGCTGCTGGCGCGTGTTGAAATAATTAAGCGTTATATCAAGCCCGTGCGCGACGTCGCGGCGGGCTTCATTCAACCGGCTGCGAAAGTAATGATAGCCGGAGGGCTCGATCCAGTGATAATGGTCTGGCCATGAATCCAGGCGACGCTGATGGATTTCCGGTGCAAACAGTTCGGTAAGCGAGGAACAGGCAGCTTCTTGCCAGCTTGCGCGCCTTGCAAAGTTCAGATAGGCATCCACCGCAAACCTCACACCGGGTAGCAAATGACGCTGATCGAGAATTTCTTCCCGGGTCAGCCCGCAGGCCTCCCCCAATCGCAACCAGGCTTCGATGCCACCTTCGGTTCCCTCCCGGCCATCATGATCGATGATCCGCTGAACCCAGAGCCTGCGGGCGTCCCGATCATCACAATTCGCTAGTATTGCCGCGTCTTTTACCGGGATGGTTACTTGATAATAAAAGCGGTTCGCCACCCATCCACGGATTTGCTCGGGCGTGCACCGCCCGGTGTTCATGGCCACGTGGAATGGATGATTGATGTGGTAGTAGGCGCTTTTGGCGCGCAGCCTGGTTTCAAACTCAGCGCGGGACCAGGGAGGGGCCTCTGAAGGTGGGATCTGCTTCAAAGGAATATCTCCATACCGTCGTAAGCCACTTCGATCTGATGCTCTTTTAGAAGTCGCCGCTCGCTTGAATCTTCATCAAGAATTGGATTGGTGTTGTTGATATGTATAAGAATTTTTCGTGGTTTACGGAAGCTGTCCAGCGTCGCAATCATTCCGTTCGGTCCGGATTGAGGCAGATGGCCCATAGCACTTGCCGGTTTGGAGCCCACTCCCGCAACGGACATTTCGTCTTCTTGCCAGAAGGTACCATCCACGAGGAGGCAGTCCGCCTCCTGCATGATCGGCAATAGATGCTCCTCCACCGATCCCAGACCCGGCGCGTAAAACGCATAACGTTTTGTCTGGATGTCTTCGATGACCAGGCCGATATTGTCGCCTGGCTGGGGATTATCCCGATGCGGAGAATAGGGCGGGGCTTTGCTGGAAAGAAAGATCGGTAAAAAATTCAATCCGGCTACCTGCGGTACAGCGAACCTGCGGTCGTTTTCGATCTTGTGCCGGACAATCCCCCCGTTCCAGGCGCTCAGCATACGGAACACGGGGAAACCCGTGGTGAGATCCTCGTATACGCTGTCAGTGCAATACACCTGATGCGGGCAGCCCTCCCTGAGCATCAGCAGCCCGGCCGTATGATCAATCTGGCTGTCCATAAAGACGATTGCGGCTATACCAGTTTCGCGTAAGTCCGTGCGGGGCTGGATCTGAGGAAATGCCTCAAGCTGGGCACGGATGTCCGGCGATGTATTGCAAAGCACCCAATGCTGACTGTCCATGCTTACGGCAATGGAGGACTGGGTGCGTGGCTGCGCGTTGAGCAAGCCGCTGCGCACTCCGCGGCAGTTTTTGCAGTTGCAGTTCCACTGCGGAAAGCCGCCGCCGGCAGCGGAGCCTAGAATTCGTATTTTCATGGAAGCAGTGCGAAGTTATTGATCGAAGCAGTCTGACATTGCCTGGCTGCGTTAGTAACAGGTCACCGTGGTGATGCCCGGTGCCACCCGGGCGGTGCCTGCATTTACCACGGTTGTTCGGATCAATCCGGTCTGCCAGGGACGAATGACATTCCATCCGCATCCCAGTAGACCTTGGCCAAAGTCTATCGGTGGGAGAAATACATGGTCACTTCAAAGCCAATGCGCAGATCTTCATATGCCGGTTTGGTCCACATATTGAGCGTCCTCATGATATTGAATGGATTTGGGGTTACTGCAGTGACACCCGTGGGTACCCCGGGTATACGTACGCAGTGTTGTTGAGACGGATCAAAATGCCGCGAGTTCCCACGCGTCTGGGACTTTCTGCGCGACTCGCCCAATATACGCCAACTGCGGACAGCGGACTGTTAACGGTTGACAATTTATAGGCGAGAACGTCTCGCGCCCAACGGTCAACGGCCAGAAAATGTCTTGTCAGCGGTCCGAGCCACGTATCCGAAGACGGTCTACACTGATAGTTCAATGTGTTTTTACAGGAGCTCTCAATGCCTATTACCCGGCGCCAGGTGTGCGTGACGGCATCCAGGGGCGTCTTGGGGATGGTTTTAGGTTCCACCGGGTTCGCAAACGCCCCTGAAACACTGATAGTGCGATATTTTGACCATGGTTTTTCAGGTCCTCTCAGGCTCTATTTTAATGACCTGGTGACCAGCATTCTCCAGATCACGACCAGTCAGTTCGGCCCATTTCAGACCGTCATTCATGACGAGCGGCTGTCGCCCGTCCGAACCATGCTTGAAGTGGCAAAGGGTGAGATTCTGCACCTGGCCTTTGCTTCAAGTTGGTTTCGCAACACCATGCCTAAAGATTCCTATGTGGAATTCGAAAACGCGTTTCTGTTTAATCTGATCGGACTACGCAGCTTCATCATCCGCCCGGAGACACGGCCAGTGCTGGCCAAAGTCACCCGCTCCAGTCAGGTTTACAAATTGCCGGCAGGTCAAGGGGAGGGCTGGCCTGATTCGAAAATTCTAAAACACAACGGGTTCACTGTAGTCGAAGGCTACGACATGGACTCCCTCTTTCCCATGCTCGTCAAGAAGCGTTTCGATCTGTTTCCTCTGAGTATTCTGGAGGCCGACAGAACCGTGAACGATTATAAAGCCCGCTACCCCGATATCTTGATCCAACCGGGTCTCAATTTGTATTATCCGTTCCCTTTCAGCCTGTTCATCTCCGCCCGGCGCCCTCGCATCGTCGAGCGATTTCGCTACGGAGTGGATCTGGCACTCGCTAATGGAACCATCAAGACACTGTTCAGCAAGCATTTCGGCGAGGTGGAAGAGCGCCTTTCCAAAGGTGGAAATCGTTTGATACTGGCCGAAAACAATCTCATGTCACCGGCAGAAAACCGGGCAAATGTCACCCGGTTTCTGGATACCTATGGCACACACTTCGACATTATCAACTAGCATCTGTATCTGATGGGTAATAACAAGTAGGAGAGCTGGGCTCTCGATCCATACATTCCAGGTCTTCGTTATGAAGTTGCTCAGCGATGATCTCTTCGAGCGCTTGCATACAGGGCAATACCCGTGCCTCCACGTAGGCGAGAATGACCGGTCCCTGGCGCGCCATGCGGAGCAGCGGCGTAATCAGATCACTCCTTCGCCAAAGCTGATTCCGGTACTCGGGCTGCGAGAAAGTCAATGCATCCCCTCCAAGCAGGTGGTCCGGATGCAGTTCCGGCAATATCACGACTTCCGCAAAATCCGTCCGCCGCCCGGGAAGCATCGGCTCGATCAGCACCGTTCTCGCGAATTCAGGCCTTTTTATTGTATCGAATGCAGCAATGACCAATTTCGTTGTGTGAATCATGCTATTCCAGTACGGTAAACAAGCATTACATACCAGAAGTCGGTTCCGGCAACGTTTCGCCTTGCGTCGGGCCTGGCGGTCGGAATACTGCTATCGGCAAATCTGCCGGTTATTTGTCGCATTCTTCCACCCGGATTCCTCTTGCAGGTCAAAATACGGTTGCAGACTTTAATGATGTAAGTAGGATACGCATTTTAGGGCTGGTACTCTCTTCACGATGATCTCCGACCGATCCTTCATCATGCAGACCCGGCGCACCCGGTGAAGGTCTTTCGCGTCTTTTTTACTCCTGTAAATGCTTGTCGACAAGGTAAACTGTGCGGCCCGCTTTATCGGAATCTTGGGAGCCCAAACTGTTTGAGACCCGGCCCGAATAAACGCTTGATATTATTAACAAATAATTTTCACGTGTTCTTGCCGCACTGAGTATCTGACACCGTGGAGTCGACCGAGTGGACATGTCGGTCCTCAATCACATCGGAAATTCCTGTCAGCCCGCGGAGATATCCACTTCATTGATTTATAAAAGGTTTTTCGATGCACGAACCAAGCCAGAGAATATTGCAGATATACGAAACCGTCGTCCGCCGCAATCAAGGTGAGCATGAGTTCCACCAGGCCGTGCAGGAGGTGGTAGAAACTCTTGGTCCAGTTCTGGTCAGACACCCGGAATACGCGGAACATAAAATTATCGAGCGTATCTGCGAGCCAGAGCGACAAATCATATTCCGCGTTCCCTGGCTTGATGACCGCGGTGAAGTGCAGATCAATCGGGGGTTTCGTGTCGGTTTCAACAGTGCACTGGGCCCCTACAAGGGCGGTTTGCGGTTCCATCCCTCGGTCACACTCGGCACGATCAAGTTCCTCGGTTTCGAGCAGACGTTTAAAAATGCCTTGTCGGGAATGCCGATCGGGGGCGGAAAAGGGGGCTCGGACTTCGATCCGAAAGGGAAATCAGATGCCGAGGTCATGCGCTTCTGTCAAAGCTTTATGACTGAACTGTATCGTCACATTGGTGAGATGGTTGACGTTCCGGCGGGCGACATTGGCGTAGGCGCCCGGGAAATCGGCTATCTGTTCGGACAGTACAAACGCATCACCGGCCGCTATGAATCCGGTGTTCTGACCGGAAAAAGCCCGGAGTGGGGCGGTGCTCTCGTACGCCGCGAAGCAACTGGTTACGGCGCAGTGTTCTTTGCTGAAGAAATGCTACGGGTCCGCGGTCAGGGTCTGGAAGGCAAGACCTGCATCGTTTCCGGATCAGGCAACGTCGCTATCTACGCGATGGAAAAACTGGAGGCTCTGGGTGCAAAAGTTGTGGCCTGCTCAGATTCCGGCGGAGTCATCTATGACAGCAAAGGTATACACCTGGACACTATCAAGCGCCTGAAAGAAGTGGAGCGCAAACGGGTCGCAGAATACCTGGCGGAGCATCCACACGCAGAATATCTGGCTAACGGGAATATCTGGGCAATTCCTTGCGATGTCGCGCTGCCCTGTGCGACTCAGAATGAGCTGAACGAAGCCGCCGCCCGGACGCTTGCTGCCAACGGCTGCATCGCGGTGAGTGAAGGCGCGAACATGCCGACAACCCCTGAGGGCCTGCGAGTCTTTCAAGAAGCGGGAATCGCATTTGGCCCGGGGAAGGCCGCCAATGCAGGTGGAGTGGCCACATCAGCGCTGGAGATGCAACAAAACGCCAGTCGTGACCGGTGGACATTTGAATTCACGGAAAACCGGTTGCAGAAAATCATGCGCAGCATCCATGAAGACTGCCATCAAACCGCTGAAGAGTATGGGTTCGGTTCCAACTATGTCGTCGGCGCCAATATCGCCGGTTTCCGCAAAGTGGCTGAAGCGATGATAGCGCTGGGCGTTATCTAGGGAACCTCTGATTAAGTCCGAATAGCGTCTGGCTTACAGCGCTTTGCGAGA
>CAZXLJ010000001.1:34668-74648 GCA_964641175.1 uncultured Cellvibrionaceae bacterium | reverse complement strand
GCGGCCCCCACGGCCTGTCGCTGTGCGTCATTGAGATCGTCAAGAAGGTAAGAAATATCCATGGCGCGCATTGTACAGCAATCGCGCCGCCTGGAACTGCATGCCGTTGCAAGCGGATGGACCTGGGTGGACGTCAGTTCTGACTGCGCAGAACCTGGCTGCAGAAATCCGGACGTCGCTCCGTTGGAAGTTGCTTTATCAGCAGGTTATACAGACCAATGCGGGCATTGAAACTGCGCAGACGCTGCGCCGTAAGAGAGCCTTCGATCAGTATCAAAGGATCGAGCCGCGTCGCATGGAGAAAGCGTGCGGCGCATGCAACGCTGAAGCGCGTCACCGCCTGGGCTTTCTCATATTGCTGGTACGAGGACAGAGAAATGTTCAGCATTTCCGCCATCTGTTCCTGGGTGATGTCCAGCCGCAGGCGAAAATGTTTCAGCCCCTGGCCGATGCGTGGCAGCAGCGAGGTGGCCAGTTCCTCCTTGACCGCATCCATGGAAATATTCTGAGCGGGCCGCAAGAGCCTTAACGGCGCCATGGACAGACCAAAGCTTCGACACAGGGAAGTCGTCAGCTCGATAAAGGTCGAGTCATCCAGCTGACAAACAAGATGCGATATCCCGTCGAGCGAAGGTTGACGTAACGCCGGATGCAGACAGGCTTCATAAGCGGTGCCATAAAATAGCCGACTGATGGACACACCAGTGAGCAGACACCAGTAGATGGCAGCATCAATGCGCAGCATCTCCGCCCCGGACTCGTATTTGCGCCATTGCGCCCGGGATACACCCATCAGGCTCGCCATGCGCGTCTGGGTGATGCGCCGCTTCATGCGCACCACGATCAGGTTACCGGCGATGTCCTGCTTGAGGCCATCTTCAAGTTTTTGAAAATCGTGGTTTCGCAGAAATGAACGTGACGCCGGCACGCCGAAGTGCGGGTCATGGGCAGATGACCAGATGATATTGAGGGGGGCAAGGCCGGTTCCCTGCCAGAAATTGGAATGTTCCATAGAGTGAGCCCTGATCCGACCTATGCCGTAAACGTCCGGAAAGCCAGACGCTGATTAGAAATTTTTAACGATTCAGGACGGTATTACAGGCAAAAAACGATATGAATGTCGGTGACATATTTCACTGACAGGCAGCGGATTTGCCAGAGAAAGTGCCAGGGAAGCTCTGATCGAGTTGGAATAGCGTCTGGATTAGGGCCTGTTAACAGGCCCTAAATGACTGAAACTGGACTCAGTGCACCGTTTCAGTGGCCGGAAGTGAGACAAATGCCGGATGCACAACCGGCTGCGCCGCGCGCTTGACCTGCATTTGCATGACCGGATCCGCGCCCACGCGAACCTGCATGGCCATGGTGCGGACGGCTTGTCGCCCTTCCTGGTCCTCTGTTGTCACAAATATGTGAATGAAATGATTTCCCCGGGCGGCCGCGTAAATGCTGACGGGCAGCTCGACTTCACTGGTGGCCGCAGGCACCTCCCACCGGGTTTGGGGTGAAACCAGCGTCAGCCCCTCATCCGGCTGCACGGTGACAAAGAGGGTATGCGGCGCATCTACAGCCAGCGACAGGCGCAGCTCTCGCTGTTCGTGAAGCTCCATGGTGGCGACCGAGGGCCCGGTGAGCTGAACGGCTGCCCCCGGTTTGCCCAAAGGGTCCTGGTGGGCGTTTTCCCGGTGGACCGCTGGAGCCGGTTCGCCATCGGCGTGCAATTGGGCATTCAGAAGCTGCCCGAATATTAAAAGCAGGGCTGTCGTGAGGGTAGCGCCAAGACCCAAAAGCATTAACTTGAGCATGGGATTTATCCGGTTGCGCATGATATTCAGCCTCCTTGAACCGTTACCGTGAAACAGGCCAGGCCACCTGTATTCTTGTCGCGATCGACATTGCCTTCTTCATAGACTTCGAGTACATAGTCGCCCGCGTCCAGCGACCGGCTGAAGCTTTCTTCATTGGCCGATGTGCCGCGGGATGAGAAAAGCTGCTGGCCCTGTTTCAGCAGGCGCATTTGCGGATTGGATACCGCCAGCGCGCCACCGGTCTGGCGGGCACTGAACTTATAGCGCGCGCTCTTGGACAGCGAGACCGCCAGCAGTCGGCGCACACTCAAACCGTTGTATTCCTGGACGCTGTTATTGCTGCAGACTTCTCGGGATTCACCCGGCGTCAGATGCGTAAAGACAGGCAATGCGTGAACGACCTTGCCGGAGTTATTTTCCCCGTCTCCAAACCAGCCCCGCCCAAAGATTTTTGAATCCGTCAGCAGTGCGTCGATGGCGGTTTCCAGCGCCGGATTTTGCTGTTTCAAGACCTCCGCAAACACGAAAATTGAAGCGACGCCCGGTGCGTTCAAAAAATCTTCACTGAACAGTGCGGTGAAAATAGGCTGAAATCCCAGGGAAAGATTGTCCTTGTCATCGGCCGCCTCATCGAACAGATCGTAGAAAATGGACTGCACGGTATCTTCGCTGAACCATCCCTGCTGTCCGAAACTGTTTGATTCCACATCAATCACAAAACCGCTGGCCTGTCTGGGCCCCATCGAATCGCGGTACAGTGGGTCTGCCGATGCCATGGCGGCGAAGGCATTGCCCCAGGCTTCCGCGAAGGCAACCCGCAGATCCAGGCGAGTGGTGATGTTGTGGGTACCGCCGATACTTTCAGAACGCCCAAGTTCGTACTCTAGATAATGTGCAAATTCATGCTGCACCACGGCGCGATCATATTCATCGGAATCGTTGTCGGCTGCTCCCAGCAAATAAATGGCGGGACCGGCGGAAGTGAAAAATGAAGTGCCTATCTGGCCATCGGTCAGTTCACCACGCATCGCAATATTTTCTGGGCTCCAGAAAACGTCCAGCGGCGACAGCACCAGATTCGGTTCCACTTTCAATACCAGTTGCAAACCTGCGTGGATTGAATCGAGCACCGCAAATGGAGCGGCACTGCGCGGCGCACCGTAGCCCGCACCGGTCCATCCGGATGCGGCGTGCAGATCCCGCTGCTGATTATCGTCCCCGATGCTCGCGAGCGCTCCGTCCAGGGCATAGTGGGCGCCCGCCCGGGTATTGTCGCGGACCTTGATGTCCCAGAAACCGGTTCCACGGCTTGCCAGTTCGGCCAGCACCCGGACCTGGACGTCCACGTTTTTGCTCACGGAAAAGCGGTAATTTCCATTGTCATCCGTCTGCGTAGCGGCGGTCACTTTCCCGGTGGAATCCAGTAACTGCACGGTGACACCGCGCGCGGGTCGGGCTTCCGTGCCGATATAATTCAGGCCCTTGAAGCGACGGCTGTCGAAAGGCACGTGATCAAAAGTGACCCGTCCGCCAAGCAACACGCCCCTGCCACTTGAAGGGACATTCGCCGGTTCCGGTATTTCCGCCGGGGGCTGGATCGGTACCCCTATACCGGAAGTGACCGGCATAGGCGCGGTGACGCCCGGCTGAACGCCTTCCGGGCCAATCTTTGCCGGTCCGGAAGAGCCGCCGCCGCCACAAGCGGTGAGACCGGTCACCAGGACAGCGCAGCTGATTGTCAGAAAAGTATCCCGAAAAATATTCATTAACTCATTCTTGAAGTGGCCGCCGGGGCGTCACGCGGTTGGAACCAATTGTTCCTACAAGATTAGTTGAGACCCCTCCGTTAAAAGGTGCCGGAAGCTTGACGCCGGGACGCTGCGGGGCAGAAAAAATGAGACGCAATTTTATTGCGGGGGTGGTACTGGAAATCGCTTATAACCGGATTAATGCAGTGGCGCGGGTTCGGTCCGCGAGCTGCATATGAATGCGAAGTGGTTCGGTTTTAAATAACCGTATTCGGGTGTTTTCGGGAAAAAGTGGTTGAAAAGGACTTAGCGCCGGACCTGTCAAAAATAAGTTTGCCGATCCGGCGCGCACAGCTTTCTCGGATGTTTTGGATAAACGGCCGCAATCAGACGATGAACGGAGGGTGCCAATCGACGCTGCGCCCGCGAGCCCTCTGTGAAATCAGGGCAATGTACGGGACTTGATGATTGCCGCTGTCAAATGAGCGTGGATACGCTTGAGGCTTTCCGGGCACGACTGCCGATCATGGCCGGCGCGGCGGTCGATCTGCTGAATAACCAGGCCTTCGAACTCCTGTTCGAAATCCACAGCAAAAACATCCAGCACGCTGTCGCGGGGATAACACTCGAACTTTTCGATGGGAGAATTGGCCGGTCGCAGTGAAGTGATGACGCGCTGACTGGCCGCACTCCATGCGAGCATGTTGGTTTTGTTCCACGTCGTATGAAAATGCAGACCAAGAAAGTTGCGCGGTGATTTGCGGCTGATGGCGCAACAACGAAAGCTGGCGGTTTCTTCCTGATACTGCCAGTAGGACAGACTGATTCCCTGGTGCAGGAAAGTTTCCAGATGATCCAGGGTGTCTTGTAGCAGCTGCTGTTTCTGGTCGCTGCGATTAATCAGGTGCACCAGTTCATCGAGCCAGTGCAGCTGGCGATAGGCAGAATTCACTTCCTCGGTCCGCTCGCGGGCGCTGATGGTGAGCTTGCGGGTAATCTGCAGCAGCCGCAGATGGGTATTGACCCGCGAGAGCAATTCGTTTTTGGCGATGGGTTTGGTGAGGAAATCATTGCCGCCGGCAACGAAACCGCGCACCAGATCATCATTGAAATGCTTGGCGGTGAGAAACAGGATGGGCAGGGTTTCTACCGGGCGCAATGCGCGCAGACGCATGCAGGTTTCGAAGCCGGTCATGCGCGGCATCATCACATCCAGAATGATCAGATCCACCGGCGCGCCGCTTTCGACCACGTCGATGGCCTCCTGTCCGGATTTGGCTTCCAGCGTGCGGAACTGATGCAGGTTGAGAATGCTGGACAACACCATGCGGTTTACCGGATCGTCGTCGACAATCAGTACGGTGAACGATTGGGCGTCGGGTGTCGGGTCGAGCTGGATCTCCGCCTGCTGATATTCGTGATTCGGTGCAGCGGCGGCGTCATTGACCCGGTTGGCGGAAGGTACCACCAAAGGCAGACTGTGGGTGTGCGTATCGGCGGCGTGCTCCGTCAGCTGCGGGGACGCAAACTTGAGATGGAACGAGAAGGTGGAGCCCTTGCCCGGTTCTGATGTCAGGTGCAGCTGGCCGCCATGAAGCTGAATAAGCTGCTTGGTAATGGCAAGGCCCAGACCTGTGCCGCCGTATTCGCGATTGTCCTTGCTTTCCAGCTGGGTAAAGGCCGAAAAGATCTGTTCCTGATCCGCTATGGTGATGCCGGTGCCAGTATCTTCGACGGCCACCAGGATGCCGTGCTCCTGCGCCCGCGCAGAGATTTTTACATGGCCCTCATCAGTGTACTTGATCGCATTGCCTACCAGATTTATCAGGATCTGTTGCAGCCGATTCTCATCGGCTTCGACTTTCGCAAGCGTCACTGAAACGTCGTTCACCAGCTTGATGGATTTGCTGTCGGCCAGCGTGCGCAGCAGCGCAAACACGTTGCAGGTGACGTTGTATAAATCAACCGCGCTTTTGCGCAGTACCAGCCTGTCTTCAGACAGCTTGGAAAAATCGAGGATGTCATTGATCAGCGCCGACAGCCGTTTGCCGCTGATGGCGATCATGTTGAGATTGTAGGTCACATCGCTGTTGAGCTTGCCAAAGGCGCCGTCCGCGAGCGCTTCAGCCAGGCCGATAATGCCGTTCAGCGGAGTGCGCAGTTCATGGGAGGTGTTGGCGAGGAACGAATCTTTAAGTTGATCGAGCTTGCGCAGTTTTGCGTTGACCCGCTTTTCCTTTTCCAGTTCGACCTGCCGCATTTTCGCACGCACGATGGCCAACAGCACCAGGGTCGCCAGCAGCACATAGCCCGCATAGGCCCACCAGGTTCGCCAGGGCGCCGGCAGCACCGTAATCTTGATGGCAGTGCCTTCGTCGTTCCAGACGCCATCGCTGTTGGCCGCCCGGACTTTGAACCAGTAAGTGCCGGGATCGATATTGGTATAGGTCGCGGTATTGCTGCCGCGGCTGGGAATCCATTTCTTGTCGAAACGCTGCAACTTGTACTCGTACTGATTGCGGTCCGGCGAGCGATAGCTGAGTGCGGCAAAGGTGAAGGCAAAGGTGGAGTCTTCATGACTCAGCTCTATGTGATCCGTGTTTTCGATGGCCCGGGTCAAGGGTGATCCGGGTTTGCCAATGTCCACGGGCTGGTTCAAGACGGAAAATCCGGTGATGACGACGGTCGGCGCATCCTGATTGGTCTCCAGGTCAGCCGGGTGAAAAATGCTGAATCCCTCGGTGCCACCGAAATACAGCCGGCCGATTTCATCCTTGTAACTGGCGTCGCGATTGTAATGGCTGCTGATCAGCCCGTTGCCACGGCTAAACCCGCGAATTTCAAAGGAATTCGGATCAATACGGGCCAGACCGTTGACGGTGCCGGCCCAGATGAAGCCATCGTTGTCTTCCATGAAACTGGATACCGCGAGGGAGGGCAGACCGTGCTGTCGGGTCAGCCGGTGAAAAGTGCCGTTGTTCGGATTGAAAACACTGATTCCCTGGTCCTGCGTGCCTATCCACAGGCGCCCGCGGCTGTCTTCATAGACTTTGATGACCAGGTCGCTGCTGAGGGATTGCGGGTTGTCCGGCTGGTGCTGATAGCGGGTAAAAGTGCCTTCCGTCCGGTTAAACATGGCCAGCCCGCTGAGGGTGCCGAGCCACAGGCGATTATTGTGGTCTTCCAGAATCGACCAGATGAAACTGAAGGAACTTAAATCGGCGGTATCGGCCGGTCCGGCGAACAGTTCAAAGCGGTCATTCTCCCGATCGTAACGGTTCAGTCCGCCAGCCTCGGTGCCGATCCACAGATCGTTGTTGCTGTCCAGAAGGATGTCCCAGATGAACTCGCTGCTGATACTGCCTTCCTTCTGAGGGCTGGGATAGTAGTTGTGGAAGCGGCCAGTGGCCTTGTCGAAGCGGTGCAATCCGCCGCCCCAGGTTCCTAACCAGAGGGAGCCGTCGTAATCTTCTTCAATGGCCAGCACCACATTTGAACGCAGGCTGTAAGGATCCTTGTCATCGTGCAGGTATCGGGTAAACCGGCCACTCTTGGGGTCAAAGGCATTCAAACCGCCTTCGGTGCCCACCCAAAGGGTGCCGCTGCTGTCCTCCATGAAGGTCAGAATGCCGCTGTGGCTCACGCTGGTGTCATTGTCCGGTTGATGAAAATAATTTTCGACGCGTGTGCTGGAGCGATTCAAATAATTGATGCCCGAGGGAAAGCTGCCGATCCACAGATCGCCTTCGCGATCCTGGAATATCGAGCGGTTGCTGTTGGAGAGAATGCTTTGGCTATCATAAGGCCGGTTGACGATGCGTTCGAAATCGTCGGTGTCGGGCCGGTACAGGGAGAGCCCGCCACTGGAAGTGGCTATCCACAAGTTGTTGTCGCGGTCGCTGAAAATATCCCAGACGGTATTGCCACTGAGGGAGCCGGGGTGTTCCGGATCATGCTGATAGCGTCTGAACGTGCGGGTTTCCTCATCGAGCACGCTCACACCGCCGCCATAAGTGCCGATCCAGATCCTTCCCCGATGATCCTGGGCAATGGCCGACACATTGTTATGGCTGACTGAGACCGGTTGATCGATATGACCGAAGTGTTCGAAGGTACCCGTAGCCGGATCGAAGCGTTCAAGACCATGGGCGCTGGTACCGATCCAGATGCGATCGGAGCGGTCGACGAACACGGTGCGCACAAAATTCTGGACCAGGCTGTCGCTGCTCGGGGTGTTGACATAGTTCCTGAAAACAGTGCGGTCACTATCGAGGATGCTGAGGCCTTTGGCGGTTCCGATATAAAGGTTGTTATTCGCATCCACCGCGAGGCTGCGAACAAGATCATCGGCCAGCTCCGGGTATTCGACAGTGGTATAGCTGTAGAACGTGTCATGGTTAGGGTCGTAGCGGTTCAGACCATTGGTGGTCGCTACCCACAGCACGCCGGTCCGATCAATCACCAGATCCCAGATATAGCTGCTGCTGAGGGCGCCGGGTGTCCGCGGGTCCGCCTGATAAACCTTCACGTCTTTTCCATCGTAGCGGGCCAGACCGTTTTCACCGCCGAACCACATGAAGCCGGCGGTATCCTGCACAATGCTGGTACTGGTGCTGATGCTGTCGCCTTCATAGGTGTCGCTGGTCAGCAGGTGGCGAAAGCGCAGATTGTCTGCCAGAACGGGTCGGGAGAATCCGGCGAGAACCAGCAGCAGACAAATTCCCAGGCAGAGGCAGGACCGCAACAGCCGGCGACATCGAGCGGCGAATGCATAATGTTGGACACAGAATAATGGCATGGCTGGACTTGGGTCACGTGTGATTCAAGGACGGCATGTCCAGGGAACAACGCCGTCCGCCGACTCCGCTGCAGTGGCGCCGGGGCAGTATAGCGAAACCGGCGTGGCTGCAGGCAGGCCCAATAGTGTATGCCGTGAGCAATCTTTCACTCTGGGTGCGCGTATAGAAGCTATGCACGCGTGCGCCTGGAGCCGAAAAAATCAAATAGCCGGAGCCGGACCTGTGCAGCATGTTTCTGCCAACCGCTGGATATTCCATGTTAACGGTACCTCTAAAGTCAAAACCCTGGCTGTATAAAAAATGGCTTCTTGCGGCAATGGCATTTCCTGCATTGATTGCATGCTCGTCAGTCAAAGAAAAGCCCGCCAGTGAAAGCTCCGAAATCGGCGAGATCAGCGAGCCGCTGTATCCCGAAAAAGGTGAGGGCACCAATCCACCGGCAGTGGTATCCATGGAGGAATACAAGGACCCGCTGGAGATCATCAATCGCCCCATCTTCAAATTTAACGATGTGACCTACCGCTATCTGCTGTCGCCCCTCGCACACGGTTACCAGAGCGTGGTGCCCGACCCCGTGGATAAAAGCCTTGGCAAATTCTTCACGAATCTGAAGGAGCCGATGTATTCATTGAATAACCTCTTTCAGGGGCGTCCCGGCGGGTTTGGCACCAGCCTTTTGCGGTTCGGCATTAACAGCACTCTGGGATTGCTGGGGTTTTTCGATCCGGCAGCGGCCTGGTGGGGCATTGAGCAGCGCCCCAGCACCCTGCGGGATACCCTCGCTTTTTACGGCGTGGGCTACGGCGCCTATCTTGTGTTACCAGTACTGGGCCCTTCGGATCTTCGTGACGGTGCCTCCCTGACATTTGAATATTTCACCCATCCGGCAACCTACATGGATGACCGTACGGCAGCTCTGGCGTTGCGCAGCGCGGACGGTTTCCACAAGCGCGCGCCCTTGCTGGCCGATTATCCAAACATGCTGGAGGGTGCAGAGGACCGTTACGAATTCTTGCGGAATCTGTATCTGCAACGCGAGCAGCGCGACGCCGTTGAACTCGAACAGCAACGCCGGGAGAAATAAACGATGAGCCGGCTATCCACGACCCGACGGGATAAATCGATTGCCGCGGTGATCGTGGTCGTGGGGGTGATTCTCACGGTCATTCTGGGTTGGCAGGCGCGCAATTTCACGGTCGACGCCTCGGCGGATACGCTGCTGATGAAAGATAACCGTGATTATCTGCTCACCCAGCTGGCCGATCAGAAATTCAGTCCGGATGAATTTATTCTGGTCGCCTACAAACCGAAGAGTGAAACCCTGTTCTCTGGTGAGGTTCTGCAGCGAGTTGTCGATATCTCCGGTGAGCTGGAAAAAATTGAACGGGTAGCGACGGTGCGCAGCATTACCAATGTGCCGTTTTTTGGGGTTGCGAAAGATATTGGAACCGAGCTCGATCCCGCGGGGCTTACCTGGCAAAGAAACCGCTTCAGCGCCGAGTCGATGAAAAATATCCTGACCAATCACCCACTCTACGAAGGGCTTCTGGTCAATGCCGAGCAGACGGCGCTGGCCATGCAGGTGGTATTTGAAGCGCAACCGGCGCTGCAATCGCTGAACCGGGATATTCTTGCGATACGCCAGCATTTGCTCGAGCGGGAACTGACTGACGAGGAATCCGTGGCGCTGCAAGGGTTGCAGGATAAAAAACGCGTCATTGATGCGGAACTCAATGAAATCCGCTCGGAAGAAATCAGACAGATCCGCAGCGTGCTTGCGCCCTATGAAACGACTGGGGAGTTTTACCTGGGCGGCAACAATCTGCTCGCTGATCAGTTGATCAATATCATCCGCAGTGATCTGGTGATGTTCGGTGCGATCATCGTCGGCCTGGTGATCTTCGTCCTGTATTTTCTGTTGCGACGTATCCGGTGGGTGATTTTACCCCTGGCGTGCTGTAGTGCCAGCGTGATAGCTACCCTGGGAATACTCGGCTGGCTCGACCTGCGGGTGACGGTAATCTCCACCAACGTCATCGCGCTGCAGATCATTCTTACCCTGGCATTAATCATTCACCTGATTGTGCAGTATCAGGAAATAGCCGGTCAGGAGCAGACACCGGCGCACGGAGAGGCCGTCCGGGAAATGATCCGCAGGAAATTCAAGCCCAGCTTTTATGCCGGACTGACAACAGCCATCGGCTTCGGCTCGCTCATTTTCAGTGGCGTAGCACCGGTGATCAGCTTCGGCTGGATGATGGTCATGGCGATAATCGTTACCCTGGTGGTGAGTCTGGTGCTGTTTCCAGCGCTGCTCCTGCTGCTATTTTCCCTCGAGCAGGACCGAATGACCCATGCCTGGCTGGAAGTGCTGATGCGGAAAGGGGCCAACCTGGCGGAAGAAAAATCCGGCGCGATCCTGCTGGCGGCAGCGGGTGTGACCGCCATATTTGGCGCCGGTTGTCTGCGGCTCTCGGCGGAAAACAGCTTTATCAATTATTTCAGTGACTCGACGGACGTTTTCCGGGAGCTGTCTTTTATCGATCGGGAGTTTGGCGGCTCCACGCCCTTTGATGTGCTGTACACGGTGCCCGCGGCGCAACGCCAGTCCGATCTCGTGCTCACCGCGCAGGCCATGCAGACGGTCAGCAACATTCAATCCCGGCTGGAGAATCACGATGCCATTGGCAATATCACGTCAGTGGCCGACTTCGCTCGCATTGCCGCAACCGCAAACGGCAAACCCTTGGCCGAATATGAACTGACCGCGCTGTTTCACACGCTGGATCCGGAGGTGCGCGAGGATCTGTTCGGAGGATATTTTTCCGAGGCAGCGCACCAGGTGCGCATCAGCACCCGCATCCAGGATACGACCGAAGGTCTGAACCGCAGTCAGTTGATTCGCGATATCGAACAGGATCTGGCAGACCTGGGAATCGGCAAGGAAAGTTATCAGCTCACCAACCTGTTTGTGCTGTATGAGGACATTCTGTCGCGCCTGGTCAAGTCCCAGTGGCTGACGCTCGGCATCGTGTATGTGGTGATGACCCTGGCGCTGCTGGTCCTGTTTGGCTCGGTGAAGATCGCCCTGATCGCCCTGGTGCCCAACGTTATTACGACGGTAGCCATCCTCGGCACCATGGGCTGGGCGGGCATTTACCTGGATCTGATGACCATGACCATTGCGTCTGTTGCTACCGGAATTTCGGTGGATGACACGATTCACTATGTGCACCGGTATCTGGACGAAAACCGGCTCCGACAGAACCGGCTGATCGAAAGGACGCATCTGTCAGTCGGTTACGCGATGGTCTATACCTCGATGGTCATCATGATCGGCTTTGGGGCCTTGGCGTTTTCGGACTTTATGCCCAGCGTCTATTTCGGAATTCTGACCGCGATCACCATGCTCATCGCTCTGGTCGCGGATATGGTCGTGTTGCCTGCATTGCTCAGGAAATTTTACCCGCGACACCGCCCGTCCCCAGGTTCAGACAGCCCGTCCGCCGACCTTGCACAACCTTGAAGCAACCACTACGATTCGCGCCTTTTTGGTGCGCTGAGAGTGGTTATGCAGTACAAGTTTTTACGATCCGAAATCGCGAAACTCATCGGATTTGAACGGAACACAACCAGTCACGGGGAAAAACTCCTCTCGGCGACGGGAGCGGCGCTGGGCATTCTGGGGATCTGCATGGTCATGGCGATTGCCGGAATGGGCGCGTCAGACGATCCGGCCGCTACCCTGCTAATCGCTTCCATGGGCGCGAGCGCGGTACTTCTGTTCGCTGTGCCCCACGGCGCGCTATCCCAGCCGTGGGCCTTGTGCGGAGGACATCTGGTGTCGGCAGCGATTGGAGTTACCTGCCGACAATGGCTGGACGATTCCGTGTGGGCGGCGGCCACAGCGGTCGGTACCGCGGTAGCCGCCATGTGTTACCTGCGCTGCATACATCCGCCTGGGGGTGCCACGGCGCTCACGGCAGTCATTGGCGGCGAACAGATCCAGGCGCTGGGGTACGCATTTGTTCTGTACCCGGTACTGGCGAATGTCGCGATCATCATTGTGGTGGCAGCCCTGTTCAACAGTCCGTTTCAATGGCGCCGTTATCCGGCGCATCTTACGCACCTCGCACGGCCTCGACTGCAACCGCAGCCTGCGGCTGCAGCGGTAAAATTGACACAGGAAGACTTTTTTGCCGCCATGCAGGAACTCGATTCATATATTGATATCTCCGCAGAAGGGCTTGTGGATCTGCTGGAACTGGCGACGCGACACGCGGAAGCCAATGTAGAGCATCCCGCGGACATCATCCCCGGACGGTTTTATAGCAACGGCCAACTCGGTGCGCACTGGAGCGTGCGCCAGGTGGTAGACAGTTCTACGAACCCAGTACCTGCACAAGGAAAAGTAATATTCAAGGTCGTGGCCGGGCGGCAGGCTTTCGAGACCGGAATATGTCTGAAAGATGAATTTCGGAACTGGGCCCGGTTCGAAGTGGAATCTCAATGTGGTCGCTGGACCAAGGTTCGGGAAAATCAGAAGTACTCTGCAATTGCGGGGTAATTTTCCCAAAGCCGCTGAACGTTCGGGCGCGAATGCGCTCCAAACGTCTTCACGAAAAACAGCGTATCAATATGCCGAATGACTTGCACAGAAATATCCCGCCCGACAATACTGTGCGGCCCTGACGGCCCGGAAATCTGGCCTGATCCCGTGATGCACCCGTTCACTTCAAGGGAATGCATTACTCAACGAGGCTTAAAAAAGCACCTCAAAAAAAGGAAATCACATGAAGAAACTTCTACTGACATTGATCGCGGTCAGCGCAATTTCCGCCCATGCGGCGGAAACTCCCGCGAAGAGCAAGCAGGTGGAAGAGTTACTGGCCATCACGGACGCGAGCGCCATGGTTGAAACCATGTATAACCAGCTGGAGATTTCCTTGCGGGAAATGGCTACCCAGATGGGTGTCAACGGCGCGGAGCAACAGGTTTTCGATGAATATCAGGCGAAAATGGTGCAATTGATGCGCTCCGAGCTGAACTGGGAAAAAATCAAGGACCCGATAAAGGCGATTTATACCGAGCACTTTTCCGAAAAACAGATCAAGGACATGATCGCGTTCTACAAAACCGAGACCGGTAAGCAGACGCTGGAAAAGATGCCCGTTATCGTGCAGGAGTCCATGGCGGTTTCCCAGGAAGCGGCGGCGGGAATCATGCCGAAAATGCAGGAGATGGCCCGTCAGCTCGCTGCTGAAATCGAGCAGATGCGCCTCAAGGAAGGCGAGGCCGATGCTTTGATGGATATCAAACCCTGATAATCAGTGCGAGGACCTGATGGCCTCTCACCGGCAGGCCAGGGCGTCGGAGTTTCCCGACAGTGCCGCCGCACTCGCTGCCGTGGGTCTGCGAGCTTGCCAGAAACGATTCCGCCAGTAGTGGTCATCCATGGACGACACTTTTACGCCCTTGCTTGCCGAGGCGTGCAGAAATTGTCGTTTGCCCATATAAATGCCTACGTGACGACTCTTGATGCCGGTGCGGAAAAACACGAGATCCGCCGGCTGCAGACTGTTCATATCCACCGGCTCACCCCAGCGCGATTGTGCATAGGTGGTGCGGGGCGGGTTGTAGCCGAGTTTTTCCCGCAGGGTGATATAGACAAATCCTGAACAGTCCACGCCCTGTCGGTTCATACCGCCGAGCCGGTGCCGGGTGCCCTCCCACTCGGCGTGCTGGGCCTGCAACAGGTTCACCACCTGGCGGTGATTCTGCAGATCAACGCGCGGTCGAGATTTGGTGACGGGAGCTGGCGGTGAAGTGCGCCCGGCGTCCGGCGCGCGCTTAGCGGGTGTTACAGTGGAGCAGGCACTGAGAAAAGTCAGGCAGAGCAGACAGCAGAAAGTTCTTGCGCGTAACATTTTTGACCCATTCATTATTCGTCCATCAGGAAACATCTGCCAGACAGCCTGCCACGACCCGACCGTCATAATGGGCAGGCAGGCCCGGGCAGGCCATTCTACAGGGACGGAAAAACGCTTCAACTCTCGGCAGTGCCCCTGTGTTACGGGCGGTGCGACTGCGGGGGCCGCGACGCAAAGTCACACTTCGAGCGCCCCCGGGGCGCCGTCGGCAAGGGGTGCCTCGGTGTGGCGCGGCAAGAGCACAGTGAAGCGACTGCCCACCGCCGGTTCGGAACTTACCTCGATTCGTCCCCCCAGGACCTCGACCATCTCCCGGGTCAATGTCAGTCCCAGCCCGACGCCAGGGATGCTTTTACGCTGCACCGGCTCCAGCTGTTCAAAAGGCAGAAATATTCTTGGAATATCCTCCGTGGCAATACCGATACCCGGATCTTCCACTTCGAATCGCTGCCAGTGATCCAGAGGTCCGGTGCGGACAACGATGTCGCCTTTTTTGGAAAATTTCAGAGCGTTGGTAATCAGGTTGCTGAGAATGACCCGCAGCAGCCGCGGATCCGTGTACAACTTGATCCGGGGTTCGCCGGGGGGCTCAAAACGCAGGGTAATCTCAGGAGAAACGACCTGCAGCTGGCAAATATCGACAACCTGGCTGATGAGCTCCGCAACATCCACCATTTCGGGGCGCGCCTGCAGCCGTCCACTTTCAACACGGGTATATTCCAGCAGCCCCTCGATCAGCGTTGACAACTGCTGGACAGCTCTCACCATACGCTCGCGCTGGGTGCGGATGCCGGTCTCGTCCAGACCGGGCCGGTTTATCATCTGTGCATTCATGCCAAGATTGGTCAGGGGAGTGCGCATTTCATGGGAGATCATTGCCAGAAACTGGGTTTTTACCAGGCTTGCTTTTTCCGCCTGCTCCCGTGCCACCTCGGCGGCCTCAAGCGCTGCCTGCACCTGACGGTGGCGAATCAGCAGTTCACTGGCCAGCTGGTCGACGTTGCCCGAAGCGCTGTCCAGCTCCCGGCGAAGTGCTTCGCCGGTGCGTTTGATGGTAATCAGGTTACGCGCCCGTACGATCAGCTCCTGGGGCATGAATGGCTTGGTCAGGTAATCCTGTGCACCTGATTCCAGTAGCCGGACACGCAGCTCGTCGTCCTCCTTGGCCGTCAACAGGAGCACCGGCAGGTGATCGAAGCGGCTTTGTGCCCGCAGCTGGCTGACCAGCTGGTCGCCACTCATCCGCGGCATCATCAGGTCGGTGACGATCAGGTCCGGCTGCAGGGCTTGCGCCTTCTGCAAGCCTTCTTCGCCGTCACAGGCAGTCAGTACCTGATATTCGCTCTGCAGCACGTTCGCAACGAATATGCGCATTTCAAAACTGTCGTCGACGACCAGTACCGAAGGCAGGTCGGGGTTGTGGGCCCCGGACGGCTCGGTCGACTCCATAGTCCGCAGTTGTTCCACCGCCCCCTCAACGGCGACCAGATTCGCCGTGCCGACGGCCTGCAGGCTTGTCGCTACGGGCGTTGCAGACGGCGCCAGGCTCGGGAGGACCAGCCGGAAGCTCGCACCCGTCGCGGTGTCCTCCAGTTCGAGCTGTCCGCCATGCATTTCGGCGAAATCCTTGGCAATCGCCAGACCCAAACCGCTGCCGCCGAACTGGCGGGTGGTACTGCCGTCCGCCTGCCGGAACCTTTCAAAAATAGCCTGACGCTGCGCGGGCGCGATGCCCGGGCCATTATCAGAGACTATGAGACTGAAATACTCGCTGGAGCCGGTGAGCACGACCCTGACCTCGCCGCCGGCCTGGGTAAACTTGATGGCATTGGATACCAGATTGATCAGAATCCGCTCGACCTTGTCAGCATCCACTTCAACGCTCAGGCGGTCCGGTCCGCTATAGTGCAAGGCGATCCCGCGCTGCCGGGCGGCGTCGACGAACAGGTCGACTAACTGGCGGACCGCGGGTGCCAGGTCCACGCGCACGTAACGTATGTCCATTTTGCCTTCTTCGAGCCTGGAAACATCCAGCAGATCATTGACCTGCTTCAGCAGGGTTTTGCTGTTGCGACTGATTGTGTCCAGCTGTTGCCGCTGCTCAGGCGTCAGATTGGCATCCTCGCGGAGGCGCTCGGCCGGACCCATGATAAGCGTCAAGGGCGTTCGCAGTTCGTGGGAGACATTTGCAAAGAACTGCGTCTTCAGTTCGTCCATGTCTTTCACTTTCTGATACAGCAACTGCAATTCGGCCAGAGTAGTCTCAAGCTGGACCCGGCGCTCCTCTGACAGGCGCGCCGCATGCACCACGTTTTCGACCTGGGGACGGATAAAAAGCAGGCCGGCGGCGGTCGCGACCGATGCCGCGGCGGTGGCGCCCTTGATGAGTCCATCACTCCAGTAATCCGGATTCCAGACGGTCCAGATCGCCATGAAGTGAGTAACTCCGCATAGCCCGATGAACAACCCGAAGGCAATGAACAGCGGGCTGAACGGCATCCGCAGCTTGCGTACCATCAGATAGAGCACCAGGGAAATGCCGATGTAGGCAAGGCCGATCAGCAGATCTGACACGACGTGCAGCCACAACAGACCCGGTAGCCAGAGATAGCAATGGCCGTGCGGCATGAAAGAGCTACTGTTTTCGAAGATATCGGTTAGCCAGGACATGGTGTGGCTCTCTTTTCACGAAGGTTGGGGCGTGTGCTGTATCGATAAACGGAGCTTCAGGCAAGAATGAGTCAGAGGTTCTCCAGCGCCCGGGTTGACACGAAGCATACCCCAATTTGCACACCGTTCCGGCACGGCAGGGGCGTCCCGTCGGGCGTTGCCGGTACTCGTATAAATATAGGCAGTGCGCGAGCGGTGGACATTTATTCGTTAGGGTTCACAGAACTCCTGATAGAATGACCCGCCTGATCATGCCGTGGCATGCAGGCAACCGGTTTAATTCAATGGAGTTTCAATGTCGAATCGCGATCCCGATAGAGCCAGCGAGCCCTGCGATTTGCAGCTGTTGCTCGACAGTCAATTGGCCCAGAAGCTGATCGGTGCCCTGGCTTTCCCGCTCGAACTCAAATTTCTGGATTTCGACCAGTCTGAATCGTCCGGGACAGCCAGTGACCCGACCCCGGAGTTTGATTCTGATCTTGCCGAAGCGGAAGATGAGAGCCATCTTGAAGAAGTCCTTGATGACGTGGGATTGCGTCCCGCCATGGATGGGCTGCGCCCCCGTGAGGAGCTTGCCGAAGTTGATGACCTGGTGGATACCATCGCCGCTGATGCGGCGGATCCCGCCGAAACAAGACTGGACAGCCCGGCGGTGGACGGCGCCGCGCTGGATACTTGTGAGGATTCCGTTGACGCGTCAACGGCGCCGCAAAAGTTGCCAGGACAGAAACGCAGCAGGATTGAAGTGCTTGGGCTCGCGCTGACTATCGTGTCGGCACCTGATGTGCAGGTCGGCAATCCGGTGATCCTGTCAAACCTGACCGTCAGGGTCCGTACCCGATTGCGGGTTCACGTCCAGCTTTTCGGCCGCTGGCGCAGTTTTCCTCTGCGTCTTCCCCAAATGACTTTCCACGGGCAGCAGGCCACCCTGCAGCTCAGCGCCGCCGGCTCAATTATCTATGCGGAGCCGGCGCTGCAGGCGCTGGATCTGACGGCGTCGGTGAATCTGTTCAAAAAACCCATGAGATTGAAGCTGTCGATCAGCAAGTTCGTCAACCGCCAGCTGGCAGGACGCGAACCGCTGCAGGTGGTCGACCTGGGAATGATGAGCCGCGGACTATGGATCGGCGCGGAACAGCCCGAGGTGCGGATACTCGCGCTGGACAATACGCCGGATGGACTGATGGTCAAGCTAAACTTCGAATTGCCCGAAAACTCCAGCTCAGTCTGGGACAATGGTTCATCAGCTTCTGGCGAAGCCAGCACCGCCGAAGTCGTTGAAGTCGTGCAGGAATAATTTCCTTCTGGAATTTTTATATGGCTGCGAGCATTGAAAACACGTCGTTCCTCTGGCTTCTGCTGTTTGTATCGCTTGCGTTTCTGTGGTTGCTTGGGCCGTTTTTTGCCCCCATTTTCTGGGCAATCGCCATTGCCATAATTTTCGCCCCGGTGCAGCGGTGGATGTTGCAGAAGTTGCCAAAATGGCGTAACGCCGCTGCGCTCAGCACCCTTCTTGCGTGTGTATTTATCGTCATCATTCCAGTGATCTGGACCGTTTCCTCTGTGGTCGGGCAGGCTGTGGATTTATATCAGCAGGTCGAGAAGGGAGAAATCGATTTGGGAGGGAAAATGGCGAAAATCGGCACGTCCTTTTCTTCGCTCAATGAGCTGCTCGGCCGGTTCGGGGTGACTTTTGAAGACCTGCGTCAACGGGCTGCGGAAGTGGGCATGGCGGGCGGGAAACTGCTCGCCCAGCACACCTTCAGCATCGGCCAGAACGCTTTCAAGTTCGCCCTGAATATTGGTGTCATGCTGTATGTGGCTTTTTTTCTTCTGCGGGACGGGGAAAAAATTGTAGATCTGCTGATCAAGGCACTGCCTCTGGGCGATGCACGGGAAAGGTTACTGTTCAAGAAGTTTGCGGAAGTGACCCGCGCAACCGTCAAGGGCAATATGGTGGTCGCGGTGGTCCAGGGGACCCTGGGCGGCCTGATTCTCTGGGCACTCGGGATTCCCGGAGCCATGCTCTGGGGCACCATTATGGCGGTGGCGTCCCTGGTGCCGGCGATCGGTGCGGCGGTGGTCTGGGTACCCGTGGCAATTTATCTGTTCGTGAGTGGTGAGCCTGTCAAAGCGGTGATTCTGGGACTGTTCGGCGCCTTCGTTATCGGCCTTGTTGATAATTTTCTGCGACCGCTGCTGGTCGGCCGCGACACCAAACTGCCAGACTATATTGTGTTGTTGTCGACGCTGGGCGGGTTGGCGCTGTTCGGGATCAACGGTTTTGTGATCGGGCCGTTGATTGCGGCCCTGTTCGTCGCTTTCTGGGGAATATTCATGCGTGAATTTCTGGAAGGGCCCGGCCATCACGGCGTGCCGGAATTCCAGGAGTCGCCGTCAGCACCCGAAATTGCAGTGCCCGATTGATCAGAGGTTTCCCAGCAGATCCCGCACGGCACTGACATGGCGCCGGCTCACCGTGGGCCGGAATTTCTGATCTCGCAATTTCAGTTCATACTGCCCGGCGGAGGTTCGTACCAGCTTTTCAATAAAACTTACGGCGACCAGAGCATTACGATGCACGCGCACGAAGTGACCTTCGAATTCCTTTTCCAGATCTTTCAGAGTGTCATCGATCAGGGTCTCGCCGGTCTTGTGCAATACGGTCACGTATTTCTGATCGGCAACAAAACAAAATACGTCGTCAACGGGAATGAGCTCAACACCACGGCGTGTCTTCGCCGCGATATTTTTGCGCCGGTGGGATCCGTCGCCAGCGGCCACCGTAACCTGTCTCTGCAAGCGATTGAAGCGCCGGGCCTTTTCCAGTGCACCCACTAGCTGCTCGGTCTTGATTGGTTTGAGAATGTAGCCGACCGCGAGGGTTTCGAATGCTTCCACGGCGTATTCATTGAAGGCCGTGCAGAAGATCACGGCAGGAGGTTGCTCCAGCTGGGCAATGCGCCTGGCGGTCGCAATTCCGTCATCGCCGGGCATGCTGATATCCAGCAAGACAACGTCCGGGTCCAGCGACAGTATGGCAGCAAGGCAGTCCTCACCGTTTTCGGCTTCTCCGGCCACGTGGTAACCTTCCAGCCCTTCAATCAGACGTTTGGCGCGGTCTCGCGCCAGCAGTTCGTCATCGACTACCAACACTTGCATGACTTCTTCCATTAGCAGCTTTTTACTCAACGCAGCGCCGTCGGGACGCCGCTGGAGACTCGAAAGCGGAGGTGAGAATTCCTTGTCTGACGAATCAGAACCCTTTCAACCGATTGCGAGGCGTTCTTTATTGAATAAAGTGTAGGCTATGCCGAATATTTCACCAACGGCAATTGATGCTTGTGAAAGCTCTGTAAAAACAATGGCGTGTGGCAACTTACAGGCAGCCGCCGGAATCCCGGCGGCGGAAAAACAGGCGGATATGAAAGCCGCCGACCCGTCAAGGACCTGGCTTCGGACGCGCCTGACCTTTCAGGGCCTTGATTGCGTAGTAACAGTCTTTGGCGCGCATCTGGCGATCGAACAGCAAAGGGTAATTGGTACGGCCTTTAACCGGGAAGTCATTTTTCCAGGAGTCGCGATCGCTGACGCCCCAGAAAGTAACCCGATCAATCTTGTCCCGGTGTTTGAGGAAGAGCTTGAAAAACTCGACATAGCGGTCAGTGAGTTGCTTCGTCACTTTTTCGGGTAAACCGTCCGCGTAAGGGTCAAGCTTGTCCGAATAGGCGAACGTGGTGGAAATTTCCGCGCCGATATGATCCCAGGCTACGGGCAAAATATCCATATCCATCTCGGTGATATGCACCCGCATGCCCGCGGCTGCATAGGCTTCAATGCTCTTTTCGAACTCGTTAATATCGGGGAAACTCAGCCCCACGTGACCCTGCATGCCGATGCCGTGGATCGGTACGCCGCGTTTTTTCATTTGCTCCAGGTTTCTAACGACAAATTTGCGCTTGCGAGGGTTATGCATGTTGTAGTCGTTGTAAATCAGGTGCGCATTGTTATCGGCAGCGTGAGCGGCGTGAAACGCGTATTCCATGAATTTCGGGCCGAGAATTTTGAACCATGGACTCTTGCGCCAGCCTTTGCCTTCATCAACGGCTTCATTGACAACATCCCAAGTGTGAATGCGGCCTTTATAGCGCCCGACTAATGTCGAAATATGATTTTCCATACGTTCTTTCAGATCGCGCGCGCGAATGGCGCGACCGGAGTCGTCCTTGAAAACCCATGCGGGGACCTGCGAGTGCCACACCAGTACGTGTCCCACCAGGTTCATGTTGTGGGTCTGCCCGAACGACACAAACCTGTCAGCGGCGGACCAGTTCCATTTATCTTTCTGTGGCTGGATCAGGAGCCATTTCATGTGATTTTCCATGGTGATGGAGTTGAATTCCCGGCTTACGAGATTCAGAAAATCAGCATTCGACTCTTGCAGCCGCGGACCCGCGATGGCGGTGCCAATCAGGAAGTCATCTTTATAAACGTCTTTCAGACCCGTCTCGCGCAGCGCGTTATCCAGAGCGCGGATTTTTGCGCTGGCGATAAGGGCGGACAGGGCGGCCGTGTGCTGAAGTAATGACCGGCGGGTAAAGCTCATACTGCTCTCCGATAAATGGATGGATGTCGCTCCTCGGGGGAAATACACAATCTGAAGCGGTGGTCTATAGTCAATCAAGACTTGGCGACAAATTTTCAGGCCGCAGTTTAGACGAGATTTCACGAGGGGCGAAGCAATATGGCATCAGGATTAAAGCAGTCCACCCGCCTGTTGTGCCTGATATTTTCCATATTCTGCGTAGAGGTGGCCGCGGCCAGAACATTCAGGGTTGCGCAATCGAGCCATCCACTCGACGGCTACGCGATCGGTGCCCTGCAGGTGGCGCTGGATCATATGGACGAACCGCACAACTTGAGTGTTACCACCCGCAATGCGACCCAGCAGCGGGTATTTGAAGACATGGATTCGGGCCAGATAGACATTTATTGGGCGGCTACCCGTCGGGATCTGGAAGAGAGTTTTGCTCCCGTCCGGTTTCCCATCCTGAAAGGTCTGCTGGGCCATCGGGTCATGATTATCCACCCGTCCGCTCAGGTTAAATTCGATAGCGTGCGCACCCTCGACGATTTGAAAAAACTTACTCTGGGGCAGGGGCTGGGCTGGCCGGATGTGGGTGTGTTGAGAACCAACGGGCTTCAGGTCATCACCACCAGCAAATATGACAACCTTTTTTATATGACTGACGGCCAGCGCTTCGACGGCTTCCCGCGAGGCGTTCTCGAACCCTGGGCGGAAATCGCGGCGCATCCGAATCTGGAGCTCACGGTGGAAAAGCGGGTCGTGCTGGTGTACACCCTTCCGTTCTATTTCTTCGTGAACAAAAAAGATCCGGCACTCGCCAGGGCACTGCATGAGGGGTTCGACCGGGCGCTTGCGTCGGGAGCTTTTGATCGCTACTTTTACAGTCACCCGCTGATCAAGGATGCTCTGGAGAAATCCGACCTTAAGCATCGACTCCGTTTTACGTTGACTGCTCCCGATCTGCCCGCACATATCCCTCTGGACCGTAAAGAGTACTGGTTGAACCTCGATAATCTCTGATCACGGGTTTCCCGGTTTACTGTTTCGACGCCCATCAAGATTTCCTCGTCTGCATCAACTGGCGACGTTCAGCCCCTGGCAGGGGGAATCGACGGAAAGTAAAGGCGCACCCGGTAACAGCCAGCTTCCGCCCCCAGTTCCAGCCCCGCCTTGTCCCCATAATACGCATGCAGACGATGACGAATATTTTCGAGGGCCACGCCGGTTCCTTTGCTTCGCAGGTTGACGCTGTCGGCAAGCGGATTGGTGACCGTAATCTCGCAGACGTCGTCCTTGCCGCGAACGATGATCTCGACACGGCCTCCATTCTTGCGTGGCTGGATGCCGTGAAAAATGGCGTTTTCCAGAATCGGTTGCAGAAGTAGTCCGGGTATCAACGCTTCCGGCAGATACTGGATGTCCCAGACCACCTGCAATCGCGGGCCCAGGCGAATCTGTTCAATTTCGGCGAACCGCTGGCACAGAGACAACTCCTGTTGTAAGGGAATCAGCCCCTGGTCTGTCAGGCTCGCCCGGAAGAGGTCAGACAGATCCACCACCATTTTTTCGGCTGCCGCAGGATCGGTGGCGATCAGACTGGCAATCGAATTCATGCTGTTAAAAAGAAAATGAGGACGGATACGAGCCTGCAGTGCCTGGATTCTCGCCTCGAGTTCCGACTGTTGCTGATTGCGCAGCTGCTGCTGCAAATAAAAGTAACGCAGAACTATACCGGCGAAGACGGCGGTTATCAGCAGGTGGGTGGCTACCCGATCCCAGAAGGGTCCTTCTTCCCCGGGGGGAATCAATCCGCTGAGCGCGGAAATCGTGAGAGCAACCAACAGCACCGCGGTAAAACTGGCGCCGCCGGCAACTCTCGGCCCCTGGCGGCGCAACCAGGGTCTCAGAGGACACAGCACGGCGGCGCTGCTCAGGATGATCCATTGGATGAGCATGGAAGAGACGCCAAGCAGATTCCAGTTGAAATCCAGCAGGCCTCGATCAAACAGGGTCAGAGCAATTGCCAGCAGTTCGCCCACCAGCACCAGATGGAACACGCCCAGAACAGTGCACAGGTCGGGAAGAAAGTCGCCACGGGCGGGCGGGGGTAGTCGTTGCGCCGGCCTGACTGCCGACTTCGCTGCTGCAAGTGTCTTGCCGGGCTCTTTGTTGCCCGGTTCTTTCTTGCCGGGCTCTTCGTTGCCGGGCTTTTTCTTGCCGGGCTCTTTGTTGCCGGGCTCTTGCATAGGATGATCCTGGATAGAGTTATCCATATGGCGCCGGTTTGTTTACAATTCGCCGACTTTATTGCTGAGCGTTATGTGCAGTGTAGCAAACACCGAGACAGGAGCCTTTATGACCAAGCCAGATCAAACGAGCACGCTGTGGGGCGGCCGTTTCACCGAGCCCACCGACGCGTTCGTGCAACGATTCACTGCCTCCGTGCAGTTTGATCAGCGCCTCTACCGCCAGGACATCGCCGGCTCCATCGCTCACGCGACCATGCTTGAGACAGCCGGCGTGCTGAATCCGGAAGAACGGCAGGCAATTGTGCAGGGGCTAGAGGTAATCCGGCAGGAAATTGATACGGGCCGGTTTTCCTGGTCGGTGGAACTGGAAGACGTCCACATGAATATCGAGTCGGCCCTGACTGCCCGAATCGGTCCGACCGGGAAAAAGCTCCACACCGGCAGGTCGCGCAACGATCAGGTCGCCACCGATATCCGGCTTTATCTGCGCGATGAAATTGATCTGATCCGCAGCGAGCTGACGCGTCTGCAGACGGCCGTTGTCACGCTGGCCGAGCAGGAGAGCGACACCATCATGCCGGGCTTCACGCATTTGCAAACTGCACAGCCAGTCACTTTCGGTCACCATCTGTTGGCCTGGTACGAAATGCTCGACCGCGATTTTGACCGGCTTCAGGACTGTCGGCGGCGCCTGAACCATTGTCCGCTGGGAGCAGCCGCGCTGGCTGGTACGACATTCCCTATCGACCGTGCCATGACGGCGCAATTGCTGGGCTTCACGGCACCTACCCGGAATTCTCTCGATTCCGTGTCGGACCGGGATTTTGCCATCGAATTCTGTGCGTTTGCCTCCATTTTGCTCACGCACTTGTCCCGCATGAGCGAAGAGCTCATTCTCTGGGCTTCGGCTCAGTTCGCATTCGTGGATCTGCCCGACCGCTTCTGTACCGGTTCGTCTATCATGCCGCAGAAAAAGAACCCTGACGTACCCGAGCTGGTGCGCGGCAAAAGCGGCAGGGTCGTCGGCCACTTGATGGGTCTGCTGACGCTGATGAAGTCACAGCCGTTGGCGTACAACAAAGACAATCAGGAAGACAAAGAACCCCTGTTCGATACGGTGGATACTGTCAAAGACTGCCTGCGGGCGTTTGGCGACATGATCCCGGCGCTGGAGGCCAATCATTACAACATGCGGCAGGCGGCATTGCGGGGTTTCGCTACCGCTACCGATCTGGCGGATTATCTCGTGAGAAAAGGCGTGGCCTTTCGTGATGCGCACGAAATCGTGGGGCGGGCCGTCAATCTTGGCGTGAGCACGGGTCGCGACCTGTCCGAAATGACTCTGGAAGAGCTTCAGGATTTCGGACCGTCAATTGAACAGGACGTTTTCGGTGTGCTGACGCTGGACGGATCGGTGGCTGCCCGCAATCACATTGGTGGCACCGCGCCGGAGCAGGTCCGACTGGCCGTCCGAAACGCCCGCGCCGCTTTGGTTTTGCGTTCGGGGGCGCTGCGTTCCGGCGAGCCGACTGCCTGAGGTCAGACCACTACAACTGAATTATCTACGTGCCCAATGCTGCTGGGCACGTATTTATCCGCGTCATAATCGTTTTCCCAGCGCTCGCCATCCAGGACGTAGCGATACTGGTATTCGGTGCCGGGTACCAGCTCAAGGGTCGTTGCATAGCACCCGTTTTTCTGCTTGCGAAGTTCTGTTTCCTGGAATTGCCAATCGTTGAAATCCCCTGCCAGATACACCTTTTTGGCAGCTTTTGTCAGCTCTTCCGGAGCAATGAATTTGACCTTGCAAACTTGTTTGGATTTTAAATACTTTTTGTCGATACTCATTTTTAAGACCCCAAATGCCAATTTAATAACACATTAACAACGCCAAAAGAAAAGCTCTGAAAAATACGTTCTGGAAAATCCTGATCCGGATCACGCCGGAAGCTATGGCAGTTCGCCCTGGACAGAGTAGCCATCATCGCTGGCACCACGGGTAGAGTGCTCGCGACAAATGCTGCTGCAGCAATCCAGTTTCTCTCCGCTCGTAAATGTGCACCCGTTATTGGTTGTGGTGCTTGAGTCCAATAACCTGTCATGACATGTACTGCCGTAATTTAACCCCGACGTTGCAGGCAGTTAGCGGCAAACAACTGGAGACTTGCGTCAATCCGTTCGCCTCCGTTGCCGTTTAATCAACCGGCATTGCAGCAGTCGAGCCCGCTGGGCGGCTGCGACACTGCGCTTGTGAGTGGGGAGCCTGCACCGAGCTGGTGAGGAGGCCCAGTATTCTCCCCTATTTGAGTTGCTTTTTCCACAGTCGATTCAGGAGATTGGATCACCCGTTCATGGTCACTACGGTATCCTGCGAACCTGATCGGATTCTTTGATCAACGCATCCCGCGGCGCTGAGACGGTCGTTCCCGTGCTGATCTGGAAATGGCTGGCTGACAAGCCAGCCGTCGAGCGGTTAGCATGCTCACCATAGCTGCGAGGAGAAGCTGACGTGTCCGATGACCCGGCGACCCAAGGCCAATGGGGCGGGGCCGTACCGTCAGATGATGCCCCATGCATAACGGCTTCGGGAGGGCCGTCACGAACTGACTGTCAAACGCGTAGTTACGCGAAGCTGAGATTCCGGGCCCGAAAAAACAGTATGCCGGCCATTTCTACACAAGCGGTCAGCACGTTGATCAGTCAGGCAGCTTCGCCTCCGCAGCAACCGGTATTGGCGGGCCACAAAGGCTCCTGCACGAACGGCTCGTTAAGCCCGGCACGAAATCGGATAAACCAGTAACAAAAACCTCCAGCGGAGCACGGTAGTGATGCGAGGCCAGATTCAGTTTCTCTTTTCCATACTACTTTTACTCTTGATGGTCCAGATGGCCAATGTCATGTCCGAAAATGCGCTGCTGGCCTTCGGAATTTATCCGCGTGATCTGGAAAAACTGCCGCACGTTCTGACAGCGCCCTTCATACATGCCAACTGGAAACACTTTCTCCACAATTGCGTCAGCCTGACAATATTCACGGTCTTGTGTCTCGTACTGCGTGACCGGAAATTTTTTCTCCGGGTCAGCGCGATCATAATTTTAATGTCGGGCGTTATGGTCTGGCTGTTTGGGCGCGATGGTCTGCACGTGGGCGCCAGCGCCTGGATTTTCGGACTCTGGTCACTTTGTATAGTGACGGCGTTTTTCGATCGGAGTTTTCTCAACATCATTGTGGCCTTGACGACAATTCTGGCATTCGGAAGCATGGTGACAGGTCTGATTCCATTTGAAGCGCGGATTTCTTTTGAAGGTCATGTATTCGGTGCATTTTCCGGATTGTTCGCCGCCTGGTTTTCGGTAAAGAAACGGCCGCGTGCCCGACCGGCTGCGTGAAACCAGTGCTGACATCAATGGGTTCGAATTCATAACCGGTATCAATTTACTTTTTGAAGCTGGGTCCAGAGCGGTCTTGCAATAGCGACAGTTCGTTGCCTCTTGTGCGAGATTCGCTATCTGCGACGAAAGAAAATCGCCCATTGAAATTTTATTTATGGAGCTTCCGACAAAGGTTGCAAATCGTGAAACGCTCCCTTATTGTTGCTGCCGCTGGTTCGGATTTACCGGGTTTTTCATGCAGGGTTGCGTTGCTGTGCGACTACGTTCGACGGCGCATGACAGCGATATCAAGAATGTATCCCGATGGAGACGGAGCCTGCCACAATGGCTCCAGCGCGGATGGTCAATCCGGTTTTGGATGCCTTTTTTGCATTAATTCAAGGAGAGAAGCTCATGGCAATATATATCGAATACGACGGCATCAAAGGGAATGTAACGGCTGACGGGTTCGCGGATCATCTTCCGGTTCTTTCATTGCACTTTGGCATCGGACGCGGCATTTCCATGGAAGCCGGAAAAATGGCGAACCGGGAAGCCAGTCGACCCAGCGTCAGCGAAGTGACCTTCACCAAACTCACCGACGTGTCCACTACCCCTCTTTTCAAGGAATCCGTCACGGGCGATGCCGGCAAGCTGGTCAAAGTAAAATTTGTTCAGACGGGTGCAGACAAAGTTATCCAGTATATGGACTACGAATTGGAAGATTGCCTTGTCAGTGGCTATTCAATCTCGGCGGACGGCGAAGGTGACCCGGTTGAAACCATCACGCTGAGTTTTTCAAAAATCATGGTGAATTATCATGATTACGATAAAACCAATGCCGGCGGCAGTCCGCAACGAGTGGGCTACGACTTGGCGGCGGCCCGTCCCGTTTAACAATATCGAGACACTTCCCCAAAGTGTGGAGGCCCGACTGCCGCATCGCCCGGATCCCGTTGGATATTATTTGGGATCGATAATGCACGAAAGCCTTCCGCACAAAAATCACGGTCAGTCGTTCTGTCGATAGTAGTGCCGTTCCGTCCCAACAATGGTAGAAGGTTTGTTTGCTGCAAACCGGCAGAATAACAGGAGTTCAAGTCGGCGGCCGGGGGATCCGGCGCCCGTCTTTCTTTTCAAAAAAAATCATGGAAGACTGATGCAATTCTTCACACAGATGAATCGCTTTATCACCATTTCGGATCTTGGGTTCGGCGAGGATGCATTTCTGGTGACCCGCTTCTACGGCATCGAAGAAATCTCTGGCCTGTACGATTTCAAGATAGAAGTGCTGTCACAGCATCTTGACCTGGCTGCAGCGGAAATTCTTGGTAGACCGGTAACGCTGACGCTCCACTCTGATGAGCCGAGGCATTTTAGCGGCTATGTCGGCGCATTTACATTTGGCGAAATGGAATCCCACCACTTGCGTCAGTACCAGCTGACGTTGGTACCCTGGCTATGGTTTCTCTCACACAGCCACAATTGCCGGGTATTTCAGAAGAAGACCGCGAAAAGAATTGTAAGCGAAATATTCGAAGCTGCAGGGTTTCGGGATTTCACTTTTCGCGCCGCAGGCGGAAAGAATCGAGAATATTGCGTGCAATATAACGAATCAGATCTGGATTTTGTAAGCAGGCTACTGGAAGAAGAGGGTATTTCCTACTTTTTCAAGCACGCCGATAAGAAACATCATTTGATGCTGGTGGACCGGCCGGAACATTTTGAAGATATTGCGGCGCCAGAGCTTGAATATTGTCCGGGCACTCACACGGGTCCGCAGATAACCAACTGGGTGAGAAACACCAATATCGGCAATGATCGCTGGACGCTGTGCGATTACAACTTTGAAGAGCCAACCCGGAATCTGCTCACCAGCGAGCGTGCGCGGGAAAGCTGTCCTCGCGGGGCACCTCGGGAGCATTACGCACATTCATCCTTTTATCGCTTCGACATGACCCGGGAGCTGACGAGAATCCGGATGGAAGCGGCGGAAACCGGACTGAATGTCATTAACGGAAACAGCAACTGCAGCGCCTTTGTCGCCGGCGGCCGGTTTCGACTTGTGGTGCACGACACCGCTTCGGAAGCGGGAACCTATGTATTGAAAAGCGTGGAGCATGTCGCAACCGAGGCGAGTCACTACAGCGGGGAAGGAGGGAGCTGCACCTACAGCAATCGATTCACCTGTACACCACAATCCGTGCCGGTCAGGCCGGCTGCCGTGCATCGTAGGCCGGTAATGCATGGGCCGCAGTCGGCCCTCGTGGTCGGCCCGCCCGGCGAGGAGATTTATACGGATGATTACGGCCGCGTCAAGGTACAGTTTCCATGGGACCGCCTGGGCCACAAGAATGAGCACAGCTCGTGTTTCATGCGGGTCATGCAGGGCTGGGCCGGCAATCGCTGGGGCAGCTATTTCATTCCCCGAATTGGACAGGAGGTCGTGGTCAGCTTTCTCGATGGCGATCCGGACCGGCCGCTGGTGACCGGCTCTCTGGCTAACGCCCGCAATCGGCCTGTCTATCGCTCCCGGACACAAAGCGGTATCCGGACCCGGTCAACCCCGGGGGGAGGTCCCGCAAATTTCAACGAACTGCGCTTTGAAGACAAGAAGGGGAGCGAAGAAATCTATTTGCATGCGGAGCGCGATCTGCTCGTACAGATAGGGCATGACCAGCATTGGGCCACTCAAGGTAATTGTAAAATGACCACCCGGGGAAATGTCACGACATCGGTGGAAGGCGACGCGCAGCGCACAATCAACGGCAACAACCAGCAGCTGGTGAAAGGCGATGAGACCCGCAAGGTAGAAGGACAGGTTCAGTGGACGGTTGAAGGGCTGGGCGTAGCGGTTAGACGGGACCTCGTGCAGACGGTCGAGGGGTCCGCAGACGCAAAGATCGGTAACGCTTACAGGTTGCTCGCTCAGCAGATCATTTTCGAAGCGGCTGGGCAGATCGTGTTACAGGCCGGGTCGGCCCGCATTGTGCTCTCGGAATCAGGCGATATTGCCATTACAGGAACAAACGTCACCGTGAACGGCGAACTGGCCGTCACCATCAGTGGAGCGGCCGTATCTGTGGGCTGACAGATGGCCCTCGAAATGCCCACCAGCATGCGCCACCATGACCTCTTCATGTAATGCCGCCAATCATCGTCCTGAATTGCTCAGAAGTTCTCCGAATCGCCACAGCAATCGATCGCAAAATAGGGTTTAATACGCCCTTTTCTGCGGCGGCCCGGAGTCTTGGCGCTGGAGCAATGTGACGCGATGGGATAGTCGTCTTGTCATCGTATGGTGGTGCAGTATTCGTTTATTGCTGCATAAGCCAGCTCAGGAAAATCCGCAAGGAACCCGTAGCAGCCCTCTAAGGGAACGCCGTCAGCTTCAGATTGTAATCAGGCCGGATTCTATGTTTTGGAGTCAATCATCCAGATCGGGAGGAGGAACACCAGGACGGTGCAGAAACGTGATAGGGGCGGGACTAATATCGCTGTTGGCGGTAGGTGCGGAATTGGCCCAGGCGGTCACGGCCGTTGAACTTGACGAAGATTTTCAAACTCTCAGCCATGCTTTTTACTCGGCGGTCAGCAACCAGGCTGCCCAAACGATCTATCCGTTAGACCAGCTCGAAGCACGTCTGGCCGGTGGGCTTTCCGCGCCCGAGGCGGCTGTTTTGATCCGAACCCACAAGCAGGCCCTGCTAAACAGTTTCGACAGTGATCTGTTCTGGTCCGCCATCGGTTGGCTTTATCGGGCCAATGACACGGCCAGCGTGCGTGAATTCACGGAATTCCTGAAAAAGCAGGATGATCCCCGGGCGCTGGCGCGATCCTGGTTTCTGTTGGCCCGTTACTATGAAAGCCGGGGACAGTGGGCGGCGGTGCAAGGGACCCTGGCAAAAGTCGACAATAAACTTCTGTCCCAACAGGATGCAGAATACGCTGTGTTTTTGCATGGCTATGCGTTGCAACAGGCAAAACAGCACCGCGAGGCCACGAGCTTTTATCAGAAGATATCGCCGGCGTCTTCATGGTACGCCCACGCCCGACTCAATGAAGGCATTGCCTATCTGCGCCAGGGTTGGTGGAGCGAGGCACATCTGGAAATCCGCAAGGCAATTGCCGCCACTCCTAACACTGGCGATGTCGAGTTCAAAAACCGCCTGCTTGTAGTTCTGGGATATTCGCAACTGCACTTCGAATTTTATCGCGATGCCCGCGAAACTTTTCGCAAGGTCAATCTTGATTCGATCTACGCGCAACGGGCGCTGCTGGGGCTGGGACTGGCCGCAGCGCACCAGACGGATTATCAGGGCGCGCTCAATGCATTTCTACGGCTTGCAGGGACCGGCGCGCTGAATGAAAGTGTTGATGAAGCCTGGTTACTCTTGCCCCATGCCTATGAAGAACTAGGCCAGAAGGCCCAAGCCCTTGAGGCTTATGAAAAGGCGAAGTCATGGTACCAGCAGCGTCTTGCAGAAGTTAGCGAATCCATCGAGACCATTGACCGCGACGCGACGCCCGTACTGGAAAAACTTTCGCGGTTCCAACGACCTGCCAGTGAGACGGCGACAACTGAACAACCGGTTCCCGCGTTCATAGCGGAGAATTACCGTCTGCTCCAGTCTTTGCAGACGCTGGCAAAAGCCCGGAACTTGAAGATTTCTCCAGAAGAGCTTGCGACGCACTACGAACAGTGGATCCAACAAACGCTGCGCGACGCTCTGGAGGAAAAGATTGGAACACTGAAGGGTTACCAGAGCCAAGCGCAGTTTGGATTGGCGAGGCTCTATGATCAGGAATAAGCCGGTGTCAGAGGAACGCGACGACGCCCCAGAATTTTGCAGGCCCTCAGTTGGTCAATGGCCAGGGCGATGGGGAATGCTTGTGCTGGCGGGCCTGCTCGCCGGCTGCGCCGCGGCAGCGCCGGAACAGCCGCAAACTTTGGGCGACATAGACGTGCCCCTCACCGTGTCGGCTCCGGATGCTGCTGAAGCGCGTAACCTCCCCACGGTAAAATCCACGCCGCCTACTGATGCACCTGCAAAGCATCCGCGTCACGCGGTCAAGCAGGCCTGGTATGAATTTATTGAAAACACCAGTCCGGACGACGTGCAGCATGCGCAAGCGGTGCGGCGGTTAGCCGAACTGGAGCTATCGGCGAATTCGGCGGACAGTGTGCAAAACGCGTCAAGCCAAAGGGAATTCGAAGAGCGGGTGCGCGACATTATCGCCATGCTTGAGAACGCTCTGGCGAAGTTTCCGGATGCCCGCGGCAATGACGAAAGCCTCTACCAGCTGGCAAAAGCCCACGACCAGCTGGGGCAAGGCGACACGGCAGTGGATGTCCTGAAAAACCTGGCCCACCATTATCCCCGTTCCGTCCATTTTGCCGAAGCGCAGTTTCGCATTGCTGAAAATGCATTCGCCCGCACCGACTATGCCGCTGCCGAAGCGGCTTATACCGAGGTGCTGGACAGCCGGGACAGGACGACATTTGCGGAGAAGGCGCTGTTCAAACGGGGCTGGTCGCGCTTCAAGCAGCAAAATTACCTGATGGCTCTCGAAGACTACATGGCTGCGGCGAGCGTTTCGCCGCCGATGGAAGAACAAACGCCATCGCAACAGGCGCTTTATGACGAGCATCTGCGAGCGATTGGTCTGACGTTCATCCAGTTGGGCGGCGCTGCAGCACTGCGGGATTTTTATGCTGCTGCACCGGGCAGCCAGCGCGCAGGTCGTCAGCTTGAATACCCGGTATACACCACCGTCAGCAACCTGCTGGCCGAGCAGCAGCGCACCTCGGATGCGGTCGATGTATTGCGGGAATACCAGCAGCGCAACGCGGCGAGCGCTCATGCCGTCCAAGTTGCCCTGAGGACGGTGGAGATATGGAAAGACGCGGGGTTCTTTAACCAGTTTCGGGACGCATTTGATGGTGTATATCTCGAATTTCGGCCGGAAGCTGATTACTGGACACAGGTTCAGATAGATCCGCAGGTAAAAACAGCTTTACTGGAAACCATGCGCAATTACACCTTGCAGCTGGGCGGACATTTTCACGCACAATATGAAAAAGGCGCCGAAGACCAGGATTTCGTCCAGGCGGAGCGCTGGTACGAGCGTTTTTTGCAGAGCTTCAGTGCACATGCCCGGCAGGAAAAAATCTACCCGCTGCTGGCGGAATTGCACCGGCAGAAAGGGCAGCTTGGACAGGCATTGCATTACCATGAGCGCTCCGCGTTCGACGGTGAGCTGGTGCTTAACAAAGACAGTGCCTACGCCTGCCTGCAACTGACCGACCAGCTGCATCAAGCCGACAAAGCGGACGGCGTTGACAAATGGCTGCTGCAACATCTGGCGTTTGCCCAAAGGTTTGCCGAGCTGTATCCCGCCGACCCGATAACCAGCGATGTCATTCGGCACGCCGTGCAGCTGGCTTCCACTCATCGGCAATTGGACGATCTGATCCTACTGGCGTCACTGTTGCCAGACGAATCAGCACCCGCCACGCGCCATGAAGTGAATTTCCTGAAAGGTCAGGCGTTGTTCGATCTGGCGCGCTACGAGGAAGCCGAGGTCGTCTATCAGGATCTTCTAGCCGACCCGCAGTTGCAAAAAGACAGCAAAACCGGTCATGACAGCCATCTGCAGCCCGACAGCAAGCTGCACCCAGACCACCAGGCCAGGGCGAAACACCGGTGGGCGCTAAGTGTTTACAAGCAGGGCGAGATTGCCCGGTCACAAGAGCGTTCGGCCAAAGCGTACCAGCAGTTTCTCAAGGTTTACCGGCAGATGCCCGAATCGTCACTGGCACCCCGTGCCGTATACGACGCTGTCGCGCTGTTGATGCAAGAGCATCAGTGGTCTCAGGCAATTACTTATCTGGAAGCGTTTCAGCAGGAATATCCGCGGCACGAATTAATCGGGGATGTGAATAAAATGCTGTCAGAAGCTTATCTGGCAGCTGATCGACCCATCGATGCCGCAAGAAATTTTGAACAGCTCGCCAAATTGGCAGACGATCCGGAAGAGAAGAGAGCGGCGTTGTGGCGCGCTGCCGAGCTCTATTACAGCAAACCCGATACCGCCGAAAGCGGCAACGACAATCGTGATATCAAAAACAGTGATAGTAAAAACAGCGATTCCACCGCCGCCTTGCGCGCCTGGCAAAATTATATCGAGAGGTATCCTCGGCCCTTCGAATTCAGTATGGAAGCCATGGCAAAGGTAACGCGGATTTTTGGGGAAATCCGCAACGAAAGTCAGAAGACTGTCTGGCTGCGAAAAATCCTGGCAGCCGATGCCCAGGCAGCGGCGTCGGCGCGAACCCCGCGGACCCAGTTCGTCGCTGCCGAAGCCGCTTTTGAACTAGCCCAGGCAAGGTTAAAGGATTTTGACCAGGTACGCCTGATCCAGCCGCTGTCCGACTCATTGCATCGAAAAAAGGCAGCCATGCAGGAAACCGCGAAACTCTTCGGTCTCGCATCACAATACGGTCATACCCGGTTTATCACCCGCGCGACCTTCGAGATAGGCGATATGTACCGCCGCTTTGCCGTGAGTCTGCTGGAATCGGAACCTCCTGCAGAGCTGTCCGCTGACGCGCTGGAGCAGTACCGGTTTCTACTGGAAGACCAGGCCTACCCTTTTGAAGACAAGGCAATAGAATTTTACGAAATCAATGTCACGCGAATTCGCGAAGGTCATTTCGACGAATGGGTCAAACAGTCGCTGGAGCAGTTGTCCACGCTGTATCCGGCGCGTTACGCCCGCCACGGCAAGATCGAAACCAGCATCGAACAATTATGACGAAGCGACTTATCAGGGCTCACATTCTCGGGGCTCACAATCTCGGGGCTCACAATCTCGGGGCTCACAATCTCGGGGCCTACAATCTCGGGGCTTACAATCTTAAGGCTCTGATTCTTCAGGCGATGTCGGCAGTCGCCATGAGCCTGGGAATAGTCGCCGCCCTGTCAGGATGCGCCTCGCAACCACCGTCGCGAGGCGAAATATCGGCTGGCCCCGGCGGTCTTGATGCCCCGGCGCAGCAAATATACCGGCAGGCATTGTCCGATCTCGATCAAGGCAAGAGTCAGGCAGCGGCTCAAAGCCTGGAGCAACTGGCGCAGTCGAATCCGCATATCACCGAGGTCTGGCTGAATCTGGCGCTTGCCTTCTATCATCAGAATGATCGCAAGAGGGCCGAGCAGACAATTGACCGGATTCTGGAGGAGTGGCCGGTCACAGCGCCGGCGTGCAACCTGGCAGGACTGCTGGCGCTGCAAGCAGGCAAGTTCGACACTGCGGAACACCGCTTTGAACAGGCGCTGCAGATCGACCCTGATTATGTCAATGCGCTGTACAACCTGGCCTTGCTCAAGGATATTTATCTTCAGGACCTTCCCGAGGCGATACATTTTTACCAGCAGTATCTAAGGCACGCCAAAGACGACGAGGCAACGGCGCAATGGCTTGAAGAACTTCAATTGTCAGTCGGTCAGGAAGCGTCGCAATGAAGGCAATGTACGGTGCGTTGAAATCACTTCGGTCTGGCGCAGCGATTCTGCTGTGCACTGGGACATTTGCGGTAGCATCGCCGGCCAGTGAGAGGATCGATCTGGATAAAACGACCATCAAGGGCAACGCCGAGTTGCCAAAATACCTTTACGTCGTACCGTGGCGCGACAAAACCAAAGCCTCACTGCCGGAGAAAAAACTGCGATTGCACGACCTGTACGGCGACCTGTTTGATCCGGTAAAACCGGACTACAACTCCTCCCCAGAAGTAACGGCGGAAACGGCAAACCCCACAGCCGGAACTGATTCACCAGGTGGGGGAAGATCCACGCCAGCCGCTACGGATAAAGGCGGTGTAAAATATTGACAACGCCATTCGCGGCTTGATTAACGCGAGATTGCAAGGGTTCGTAGCGCCTTTTTTTCAGCCCGACATTTGTCCTGCAGCTCTGAGCGGATGCCTCTTTCAGAATGGTCCGGGACTCGGCGTCCATCGGTCTTGACCGCAGTGGACCTGGCCGTTCTGCCACCGTTGCGCATCCCGGCCAGCAGCGCCGTCTGGCGTCCTGCCGGGCCGACATTGTCCAGGCTCATGCAGCGGACGGAACGACCGCGTCCGGGCGTCGGGCGAATCCAGTCAGGGAACAGGTTATTTCCCCGCTGGCCGAGACATCAATGCTCATGCAGTCAAGCCCTCTGAGTGTGGTATCGGCAGCAGCATCTCCCAGTGAGCCGAGACAGGCATCCGCCACAGCCGGCAACAACTTCCCGGTGATTACGCTTTCGATCCCGCGTGCGCCGGTGTCCGTATCCGCGCAGCGGGCGACGAGCTGCAGGAGAACTTCATCGCTATATATCAAATCAGCGTCGTATTGGTGCCGGACACGCTGCCGGATTTTTTCCAGATTCATCTCCGCGATCCTCAGTAACTGCTCATCCTTCAGCGGGAAGTAGGGAATCACAGTGACTCGACCCAGGAAAGCCGGCTTGAAATAACGCAACAACTGCGGCCGGAAATTTTCCAGAAGAACCTCGGCGGACAGCGTGTTGTCGCGTGTACCGCTGTCAATCGAATCGGTGCCGTTCATCCGGGCGCTGGTACCATTGACGTTCCGATACTGGTTCTTTGCAACACCCTCTGGTGCATCGCAGACCTCTGCATCGGCACCTTTTGCATCGTCACCTTTTGCATCGCCACCTTTCGCAATATCGTCACCTTTTACAAGATAGTCACCAGAATGATTGTCGCTCGCTGATTCACCCAGACCGGGATTCGTTTGCACCTCCGATTCCATATCGCGGCTTTCCAGTGCGGGGTGATTTTCTTCGTCCGCCCTGCAGATTGCACGCAAATGTTCTTCGCCAGCGTTTGACGTCATGATGATCACGGTATTGCGGAAATCGATGTCCCGACCTTCGCCGTCTTTAATTGAGCCGTTGTCGAACAGGTTATAGAAAATGTCTTGAACACCGGGATGTGCTTTTTCGATTTCATCAAGGAGCACCACACTGTAAGGCCGGCGGCGAACCGCTTCGGTCAGGACGCCGCCCTCGCCATAGCCGACGTATCCGGGAGGTGACCCGAGCAGCATGGAAATTTTGTGGGGTTCCTTGAACTCCGCCATGTTGATGGTGGTGAGATTGTGGGTGCCGCCATAGAGACACTCGGCCAGGGCGCTGGCGGTCTCGGATTTGCCAACGCCGCTGGGACCAACCAGAAGAAACACGCCGGCCGGGCGGCCTGGATGACTTAAACGGAGACGGGCAGACCTCAATGTACGGGCGATTGAAGCGACCGCCTGCGACTGGCCGACAATGCGGTCGGTCAGTCTCGTCTCGAGCTCAAGCAGGGTTTTGACATCATCGGCCAGCATTTTTCCGACCGGAATTCCCGTCCAGTCAGCAACCACTTCTGCGACCACCTGACTGTTCACATGTACGTGAACCATCGGAATTTCACCCTGAGCCCGACGCAGCTCCGCCAGTTTGTCCAGTAACCTTTTCTGCAGGGCTTCGTTGCTGGCCGCCGAGGAGTCGGCAGGCTCTGGAAGGAATATTGATTGTTCGAAAGTGGGTCGATTGATCTGTTCGTGGTCGTTGTGCGAACTGTCGATCTGCTCCTGGATATTTAAAACCTCCCGGACCAGGTCTTTCTCAATCTGCCATTGTCCGGTCTGGCCTGAAGAAATGCGCTGCAGGTCGCTGTGGTGGGCGCGTTGCAGTGTCAATGTCTCATGGTTCCCCCCGAGGGAGGCTTCCCGGGAAAGCGCAGCGATCCGCAGTTCGCACAGCAGAATATTGCGGCGCGTATCATCGAGTTGCGGGGGCGAAGATTCTTGGCTGAGGGCTACCCGGGCGCAGGCGGTGTCCAGGAGACTGACGCATTTGTCAGGCAACTGGCGCGCCGGAATATAGCGGTGCGACCACTGCACAGCGGCGACAATCGCCTCGTCCAGGATGCGGATCCGATGGTGTCGCTGCAACGTCGGCGCAATGGCACGCAACATCGCTATTGCCTCCGGTTCAGAAGGCTCAGGAATCTGCAGGAGCTGGAACCTTCGGGTAAGTGCCGCATCTCGTTCAAAATATTTTTTGTATTCGCTCCAGGTGGTAGCTGCAATGGTGCGCAGCTCCCCTCGCGCCAGGGCGGGTTTGAGCAAATTGGCAGCATCGCTCTGACCCTCATTGCCGCCGGCGCCGATGATGGTATGGGCTTCATCGATAAACATGATGATGGGGTACGGAGAGGTTTTGATTTCGGCGATGACCGACTTCAGGCGGTTTTCAAATTCCCCCTTGACGCTGGCGCCGGCCTGCAACAAACCCAGATCCAGCGTGCGAATTGCAGCCGCCCGCAGTGCCGGCGGTACATCGTCGGCGGCAATACGAAGTGCAAGCCCTTCGACCACTGCGGTTTTGCCGACCCCGGCCTCGCCAGTCAGGATCGGATTGTTTTGCCGACGCCGGCTCAGAATATCAAGCAGCTGCCGGATTTCAACGTCGCGGCCAATAACCGGATCAATGCCTCCCTGCCGTGCCAGCGCGGTGAGGTCCACCGTGAACCGGTCCAGTGCCGGAGTGCGACTCGTATCCCGTGGCAGAATCGCGGCCGACGGTGCGGTGGTCGGGCTGAATGCGTCTTCTGACGTGCCGGCGTTATGGCGGAAAATCTCACAGAATGACTCCGGCGAGATTGCCATTAGAGGCGCAAAGCTGCATGCGTGACGCAGCTTCGGATCGGCCAGCAGCGCCGCCAGAAGATGACCGGGCGTCGCGACCGGCCGACCGCAGTCCAGGGAGGCAAACAGCCATGCACTTTTGGCCCAGGCAACGAGTTCCGGGGAGAGTGCGGGCGCTCTGCGCTGACCGGCGGGAAGCTGGTCGATGGTGCGGGCAAGATGATTGCGCAGTTGCCCCGTATCGACACCGTAAAGCGCGAGGGCAGCGTTTAATTCGGCATCGTCCATATCCAGAAGATGCGCAAGCCAGTGCACGATCTCAATATCGGCATGGCCTCTGGATGCGCAGCTGGAAGCAGCCATTTCGAGCGCCGTCCGGGCTGGCGCGTTCAGCTTGTCCACCAGTGCTTTCAAATTGATTGTGATCATGATGCATTCCTTTGAAGTTCAGCTAATTCCATTGACCGATACCGGCAGATCGAAGTGGGGATGGTCGTGACAGCGGCGCGCAAGCCAGATATTCCAGCCGAGCTGTAGTGATGCCTGGCGCTGCAACGGCGTTTTAAGCGGTATATATTCCGAGGCGATTCGCAGGACGTACTCGAAAACAGCTTCGGCGCCCGCGTATAGGCGCGCCAACTCATCAAGCTGTCGCAGACCTGTGGAACCCGGTGCAAAAAACCTGGCCTGCGCGCCGTCGAGCGGTCCAATCACAAGGCGAACCTTGTTTTGAACTGACCAGAGCCGATGACCCAGAACGCTGCATCCACCCAGTCGACTGTTGCCTGCGGCGCCGATTGCGAGACCTGTCAGCTGCGACCGGTATTCGTCGGGACAGGGTTGCCAGGAGGCGACAAATTCTTCGATCTCGACCCCCACGCGGAAATAATGGCCCAGAAACTTTCTGAGGCCGACGGCGCTGCGCACCTTTTGACTGAAAATTCCCGCGTAATACAACAGGGATTCGGGGCAGACTGACAATCCACGCCGGTCCGCCAGCGTCAGGCCGGCAAGGGCAAACAGCGTCTGCGAATGGTGATCACAGGCACCGGCATTCCGAAACCTGACATGATGGCCAACAGCATTCGGGACAACAGCATTCGGGACAA
>CAZXLJ010000001.1:3766-34568 GCA_964641175.1 uncultured Cellvibrionaceae bacterium | reverse complement strand
GGGACAACAGCGTTGGGGAAAGATGAACAATTCGCGGATGAAGCGCGCTCAGAGACATCCTGTGCATAGGCATCACGGGAATGCGGCGCCGGAAAATATTCATATGCAGGCGCGATCCGGAATTTAATACCGGCGCGGTAATAGAGGGTCATCATCCGGTGATGAAAAATATCCAGAAAATCCAGTAGTGCCATGTCTTTAAGCTGGAGTCGTTCGAGTACGAATTCGGTGTAATGAAACGGCAGGACTCCGGTGGCACCCAGAAAGCTGAGAATCCGGCTGCTCACTCGATAGCAGACCGCATTTTTAACGGACCGGGAAGGAAGTTCAGGCAGAATTTCATCGATATCGGTAGACGGGAAACCCATCGATGCGCTGCCGGTGAATCGAACCCACTGCGCGAACTGGTGAGGAGACGGTTCCACCGCACTGGAGGAGTCCGGGGAGCAGGTGGATTGTTCCTGCGAGAGCCGGGCTGCACGCTCCAGAATTCTTGCCGCCTGCCAGAAATTAAAATGACCCGGATGATCGAGAATCTGCCGGATTAAAGCAGGGTTTTGCTGCCGCTTCTTGGGGGACATTTTTTTAAGTATCCTTCCTTGTGTTTGAGCTTTATCAGCGTGCGAGTAAATGAGTTGACAGGACAGCAGGCTGCAAAAAAATGTTCCAGAACACTGGCGAACAAATAAGCGCTGCTGCCAATCAGGCGGGATTCGTCGAGTTCCACTTCCACCTCCATGCCGCGACAGAAAGCCAACCGGCCATCGACAGTAACGGCCGCCGTGGCCGGGCTGCTGTGCACTCGCGTGATGGCCTCAATGATGTTCCGATTGGCCGAGTGATTCTTGAAATCGTACAGCCCCAGCAGTTCACGAAGCGCTTCAGCATTGTCCGGTTGTCCCGTTAGTGATCGCGAGTTCAGATTTAAATGTGTGATCAGGTTCCATTGAACGCTTCGGTCAAGAGGAGGCCGCAGGCAGCGCGTCGGTTGCGTGAGCGCGTGAATACTGGAGCAGGGTGGTGACCCGTCTACGCATTGCAATTTGAGGCGTCCGCGTCCGAAGTCCAGTCCGGCTGGCCGATCGCGGTTGCTGGCTATAGTTCTTATCATCAATGTATAACCCGTCGCTTCAATCGGGTTGAATTTTCGATCGGAAATGGAAATGAAAACATCGGTGCCGTCATCGCGTTCAAGATTGCCAAGCTTTGCGCTGCGCCGGTGCAAGCGCCAAAACGCTGGACTCTCCGCGCTCCGGTCACGGTAGCCGGTGCCGTAAAACGGCAGGCACTCTGCGGCGGTTCCAGAGCCGCTGATCGCGGTGACTTTTTCGACGGCATACACCTCAAAATCCCGGGGTCGTCTGGAATCCACAATGACGGGATATTCAAGTTGCGTGTGGTCAACCCGCACCGGATCCGCCTGCTGGCTGAAAAGATTAACGACCGGTGCGCAACCCAGCGCGAAACTGTCCCGCGAGACCTGGGGTACAAGCGTGGGTACGAAAGTATTCAGATAAAAGTGGATATTGAGCCGCTGGTCGAAGCTGTACAAAACGTCTGCTTCAAATTCCAGGTCGATAAAAAGGAATTTCTCGGGAAATGCGAAATATTCAGTGACCAACCGGTATCCCGGAAACGAATTTTCAGGGTAGGGCAGAAGTCCTTCCTTGTCAGAAAATCCGACTGGCTTGATGCCATTCGCTCCGACAATGACCGGATGAAGGTCACGATCTTCTCTTGTCAGCACCATCTGCAGGCACTGATTAAGGAGCAGCTGGTACAGAATATGACTGAACTGAGGTTGATCATCCAGAAACAGCCGGATTCTCGTAATCCCCGCATGCCCGATGGAAACGGTTTGATTAAAACTTTCAAACTGCAGTTGCAGAACAGCGCGTGCCCCTTGAATGTTTTGCGCGCAAGGCGTCGTAAAAGGTGCACCCGAATAGCGTGCATCGACAAGGGAGACCGGCAATAATTCGACGGGATAGGCACTGGTAAAGGTGCAGGAATCTCCCAGGACGGGATCGGTTTCCAGCTGGATGCCAGCAGGAATAGTGTGGACGCTTTCTATTTGTTCCGGATCCGGAACGAACTGGACAATAGCCATGGACGGAAGCGGACGAAGGTAATGCGGGAAGGCCAGATCGAGGAATGCGTTGCTCAGCTCAGAAAATTCATCGTCCAGCTTGTGATGGATGCGGGCATTCAGATACGCAACACTTTCAATCAGGCGCGCGGCGTGGGGGTCGTCCACCGAATCTTTTTTAAAACCAATATGGCCCGCGACCTTCGGATGTTCTTCGGCGAAGCGGACACCCTGCTGGCGAATGTATGCGAGCTCCTGTTCATAATACGGAAGCAGTGGGTCAGACATAAAACGCTTCCTCGACCCTGACCGAACAGGACCCGGGTTCCATTACTGAATTAAAAATGACGGGTTCGGGCGCGGGATCCTGCAGGATCAGGGCGTCGATGCGAAAGCGCACGGAATGACCCGTTGCTTCCTGAAATTGCGGTGGAAAACTGACCTGCACCCGGACCAGCCGCGGCTCGAACCGGTGGATCAGACGCTGCACTTCTTCTGCGAAATCCTGCCGCGATTTCGCATCACTCAGATTAACCGTAACGAGATCCCGCAGCCCGTAGACAAGAAGACTCTGCTGCAGATGGGGATGCATGCCCGGGGGAGACAGCACCCGGCAGCGGCTGTTCAGCAGATTTTCCAGGTCTCGCCCGAGGCAGGCGTGTGAACCGCTCTCATCGGCCCCTGACCGGGTCGAACGCGGCGAGAGTCCCGCATCCATATCTATCAGCCGGTCGAGCAGTGACAGTCGGGGAGATTGACGATATCTGTTCATGCCAGCGCGCCCTGCTGGACAAATTCGGTCACCAGTTCCAGCTCCGCATCCATCTGATCATTCTGGTAGTGCGGCACAAGCCTTATCAAGCACTGGAAATGCCCAGGCTTTCCGCGAAGCTCCGAGACCCTGACCGACGCTTCCCGCAGCGGGAAGCGGGCCTGTGTTTCCCAATCCAGGTCGCAACGACCGGTGGTGTAGCGAAAAAGCCATTGTCGAATATGGTCTTCACATTGCGTCGTCGTCATAAATGAACCGATTTTGTCCCGGATCATCACTTTGATGTAATGAGCCACCCTGGAACCACAGAGCACATATTGCAATTGCGCCGACAACTTGTGTTTCGAGCCCTGTCCCGAATGTTCGCGATCAAGCGCGTGAATAGATGAATTGCTGAAGAACGCTGCCAACGGCAGGTCGTAACATTGAGAGAGCGGGATAAATCCACATGCAGTGAGCTTGCGTTCAAGCGTTTCTGTAATGACGATTTCGACAAGGGGTTTCATGCCGATGTCCGCGTTTGCATGACCAAAAGTTTCGGGAAGAAAATCATTCACAAGGCCCCCACAGGCCTGATCCTGAGGTACGCCACGGATATGACCAAACCAGCCTGTGTTGGCAAATTCACGGATCAGTAAACCACCAAACGCATAGACAGCATTGCCCCAGCAGTAATCCTGCACCCGCTTGTGGGTGACCTTTTCCTGGAAGCCGGATTTTTGTGACGCCCCGCCCGAGGCGCGGTATAAATGCCGCATCAGCACACGCGGAAAGACGAGTCCGACGAAGCGACTGTCCGTTTTGCGGCGCAATTCATGCCACCGTCGGTATTCCGGGTGCCTGAATACGCTGTCCAGATCCGACGTCGAACGTAATTGCTGAAAGATCTCCAGGCCAAAAAACGCCGGCGATACACCAGTGATGAATGGACAGAATGCAGCAGCGGCAATCTGCGCCATCCGGTCTACCACTTCCATGTCATCCGGGTGATGCAGGTGGCGCTTGTGGACTATCTCATAATCGCCAAGAATTACCCCGAATGGTTCACCGCCTGGCGTACCAAATTCTTCATTGTGTATCTTGTGAAATAGCACGCTCTGGTCGAATTCTATGGCGCGCCCCAGATCTCGTGCGACTTCCGGCCAGCTTGCGTTCAAACACTTCAATCTTACATTGGGAGCACTCCGTGCTTTTTCGGCCAAATACCAGAGTCCGCGCCAGGACGCTTCCAAAGCCTGAAATGCCGGATCGTGAAGAATCAGATTGATCTGCCTGTCAACCAGCTCATCAATAATTGCGATCTGGCTGGCCAGACGTATTCTCAGTTCACGACATTGTCGGGCTTCGATGCCAACACGTACTTCGAGTAGATGAGCTTCTTCGTTTGCGAAATATGTTTGGGATGCTAAGCGCATGGACTGCATGAAAATCTATCCTTGATTATTGAACCTGGCTCAACGTAGCCAAGGTTTCTGATCCTGGCGGTGCTCTTCAGTTCCGATGCCGGACAAGCCAGGGACCTGAAATCAAACCGGGCCAGCGTCTGCACGAGAAAGCCGAACCGACGCTTCGGCAGTCAACCCGAAAGGCGATTTATGAAACGCAAGGCTCCATCCATTTTGCGAACTAATCGCACTTGATCAAAGGTTCTGTGGACTCAACAACAACGTATTCCCGCCACGTCCGGGGAGCCTGAGCGCTAACCCGCCTTCGGAATGCTGGCGACGAGTCGCAGGGAGGCTGTGAGTTCCTCCATCTGCAGCCAGGGTTTTAGCCAGGCTACCGCGCTATAGGCACCGGGCTGCCCGGGAATTTCCTTCACTTCAATCCGGGCTTCCGCAAGAGGGAAGCGTGCTTTCATCTCTGCACTGGCACCGGGAGAGGAGTTCACATACTGCTTGATCCAGCGGTTCAGCCAGGCTTCGGCTTCATGGGCTTCCATAAAGCTGCCAACTTTGTCGCGGGCCATAACCTTCAGAAAATGGGCGACGCGTGCGGTAGCCATGATGTAAGGAAGACGGGCGGAAATGGCCGCATTAGCAGTCGCGTCAGGCTCAGCATACCTCTGGGGCTTCTGTACAGTCTGGGCTCCGAAAAATACCGCGTAATCGGTATTCTTGTAATGGCAGATGGGGAGAAATCCCAGTTTGCTGAGTTCCGCTTCGCGTCGGTCGGTGATGCCGATCTCTGTGGGGCATTTCTGATCAAGGTCGCCATCGTCGCTGACAAAAGTGTGACACGGAAGCCCCTTGACCTTGCCTCCACCCTCGGCGCCACGAATGCTGGTGCACCAGCCGTATTCAGCGTAGGCGCGGTGAATGACCCCACCCATGGCATAGGCGGCATTCATCCAGCAATATTCTTCATGGTTTGCCGGAAGAGGACGTCCATCCGGTCCAGGTTCAATCTCCTCGAAATCGAAGGCCTCAACCTGCCGCGTTGTTTTGCCGTAGGGTGCTCGAGCCAGGACGCGCGGAAGGGTGAGGGAAACGAAGCGTGCATCTTCGGACTGACGGAAGGATCGCCACTGAATATATTCGGCAGATTCAAAAATCTTCTCCAGATCGCGGGGGCGGGACAGATCGGTAAACTGTTCAAAGCCAAACATCTGAGGCGCGGCCGCTGATATAAATGGGCAAAATCCGGCGGCAGCCACGCTGGCCATTTTGTTTAGCAACGAAATGTCCTCTGGATGCGCGGAAAACTCGAAGTCCCCAATCAGTACCGCATAGGGCTCGCCGCCTGCAGTGCCGAATTCACTTTCATAGATTTTCTTGAATATCTGACTTTGATCAAACTCGACGGCGCGCTCCAGGTCCTTCGATAGCTCACGCTTGGCGATGTTCAGAACTCGTATTTTCTGTTGGCTGCTGCTTTCGGAAGCGTGCACCAGATGCTGAAGACCGCGCCATGAGCCTTCGAGTTTCCGGAATTTCGGGTCATGCATGATCAACGACAACTGCCTTGAGATGCTTCGGTCGATTTCCTTGATTGCGGCATTGATGGTTAGTGGTAGATTCTTGTCCCAGACGACGGTTCCTTTCAGCGCCTCTTCCGTTAGCGCCCGCAACATCGTTTTCGCTTCGTCCGGCGGTGTCTGCCGTGTGGCGGCCAGGGCCTGATCCAGCAGCGAGTGTTCAAGGGTGTCTTTTTGTGCGGAAGCGGTTGCGCTTTGCTCTGTCATCATAATATTTAAACTCCTGTAGCTTCAGGGGCGTCCAGCTGCGCGGAAAAGTTCGCAAGAGCGTCTGTATTTTTCAGTATGTCTTCCAGAATTTTTTCCAGGTCGTCCGAACGGTCGGCTTTAGTCAGCAAATCCCGCAGGCGATTACGGGTGTCTAGAAGGTGCCGAAGCGGTTCCACCTGCTCCACCAGCTTATGCGGTTCGAAATCTTCCATGGTTTTGAATTCAAGGGATACGGACATGCGCGTATCGTCATCGCTCAATGCATTATCGACCTGCAGATTGAGGCGGGGACTGATCCGGGTCATCAGTTCGCTAAAATTATCTGCATCGACCTGAGAGAATTTCCGCTCCTTCATCGGCTTCTTTTCATCGACGTTATCGCCGGAATAATCGCCCATGACACCCATGACAAATGGAAGCTCCTTTGCCTCGATACTGCCATTGGTTTCCAGATCGTAGGTAATGTGCACCCGCGGTTTGCGAACCCGCTTGAGTTTTTCGTGAATGCTGTCTTTCATCGTTTATCTCCTTGTGAGCCCGGTATTGCCACAGTGACAATGCCGGGTTAATACACTTGCGGACGCGGGCCGCAGTTCCGTAGTAATCACGAACCTCGGGATTAATCGTCGAGTCCTGTCATTGCGCTGTAATGTTTTAATGAGGCGGGGTCGGTAATCAGCTCTTTCATCAGCTCGTGAAGGGGCAGGTTGCCCCAGGCGACCGCTTTGGCCAGAAGATACGAAAGCGGTGAGTGGGGTTCAGTCCGGCGAAAATAATCCGCTAGCGTCAGGATTTGCTGCAGCGCCTGTTCGCGTGCACATGCCATTGGCTGCAAGTTTGCCGCCTGCGTGGTCTGGACCGTATTTTCTACCGGTTCCGATAATCCAGGCGGCGCTTCCGGCCGGGCTGCCGGAAACCTGTCTCCCCCAAGGACTGTTACCGCCGCCAGACATTCTTCCAGAACGTTCAGGACATTACGTGTCGGTGGTGCTTCGAGAAGGCCGCAATTTGCCGTCAGACGTAGACCAATTTGCCTGAACAGGTCCAGGCAGTTTTCAAGATCATTTCTGAGTGCGATAAAAAATCCGGTGTCGGATTCCCGCGCGGCCTGTTCTACGGATTCCAGAGAGTGGCCAAGGCGCAGTATCTTTTCCTGACGGCTTTTTTCGTCGGGTATTCGCGCCGTTTCAATTGCCTGGTAATAATCCCAGTAGCTGAATGGGCCGACCGTGCGGCCCTGGGTGATTAGCGTATTGCGGATAGGAGCAATAAGAACGCCTTCGGTTCCCTCGCCATTGAGGCCGGCGAGCGGGGCGAGTCGGGTTTCCATTCCGTCTTCATCAGGGAGGGGATAGAGAGACTCCCAGAACTGGTCGATCAGTCCGAGAATGAGACTGAAGCCCCGGGACAGCCCGGACAACCCCTGCTCACGTAGCTGTGCCTCGGTGTACCAGCATGCCACTTCAAGGTCTTTTGCAACTGTTGAGAGGAATACGGGTGTCAATTCAACAACAGTTCGCCAGTGTGCGGAACTGTCCGGGCCGGGTTCGGAAAAAAGCTGACTGCGCTCGGCACTGCGGGCGGCGTTGCGTGCGGATCTCAGGCGCTGATAGAGCGAATCAATCGAAGGGTCATGACGCGGATCGGAGCCGGATGCGCTGGCAGCAGAATCGCCGCGAAAGTCGGCAGGAATTACGGGAAGCAGCAGACTTTCCGTGTCCAGGGCGGTAGCGTTCGACATGTTTCATCCTTGAATCCAGGGTTCGCCCGGCACTACGCTGTCACCAATGACAGACCTTGAGAATGCGGGCAGATTATCGTCACTGATAATCCGTGAGCGGAATATTCATGCTAAACAGCGCAAAATTGCAAGTATTTTTTTCTTGGACTGAAAGCTAATTTGGCAGGCTTGGCAAAACTTGATTTATGGGTATTGCATCCGGAAGACGGCTGGTTCAATATTTGCCGCTGATTCACGCGCCGGAACTCGGTGGATGCCGCGGCGCGAATCTGCATGGCCCGCGGTTTATTAAACCGGGCCCGATGGGATCGGGCTTCAAGTGGCGGTCAGTGCAGGATAACGCAAAGCAAATTGCCAGGTATTGAAAGGATGCTGATACACCACTTTTCAGGAAGAACAGCGATGGCTATACATTTCAAACTGATAAAGACCCCTTCTGGAACCAAACCGGTTGAACTTCGCAAGCAATTTGATGAAAGCGGCGGCTTTGTCGGGCGCGCAGCCATCAACGACTGGGTTTTGAAGGACCCTGACCGGTTCCTGTCTGCCAGGCACTGTCAGATCAGTTTCAAGGACGGCCAGTTTTTTCTCACCGATCTGAGTACCAACGGCACGTTCATTAACGGCCAGTCTGAACCGGTTGGACGCGGTGTTCAGGCTCCATTGCACGACGGCGATACTGTAGATCTGGGTGAGTATCGACTGAAAGTGAGCATTGATGAGGTGCAGACGCGGCAGCCGGCATCCGTCACTCAGTTTCCCCGGCTCGACCTTATCGAAGTAGAAGAGCAGGTGGCCGGCGACAAGGTTTCCCCTTCGGCCGGAGCGGGTGCGGGTGACTTGATCGGCTCAGCCGCAGAACCGGAAGTTCCGGACCGCAACCTCCAGCAACGACCGTCCTCGCCGGTTCCACCGCGCGATCCCCTCAATACAGCCCTCCGCCAGCCAGAAGCTGAACCCCCGGAAACGCCATTTGGAGCTGATGTGCTCAGGTCCGCGTTTGTCTGGCCATTTCCTAAAGCGGTACCAAAAACCGCTGATCTCAACAGCAATGTTCCGGGGAATAAGCCGGTGCTGGTGTCTCCCCGGGAGAAACCCACGCGTGGCGGCGAGATCGAACAGAAGCCGGCGGCTTTGGATGCACTCTCCTCAAGCCGCCCCAAATGTCGATCGTCGTCACCGCTCCGGGTGGTGGACAAGGCTGGCGAAACCAGGGATCCCGAAAGGGCGTTGTTGAACGCCCTCGGATTCAAGAACACACTGCTCACGGAGTCCCAGTCGTATATGGTTCACCAGACCGTAGGCATATTGTTGCGCGAATGTGTTGGCGGATTGCTGCAGGTCCTGCGCTCCCGAGCCAGTATAAAAAATGAATTCCGGATGAATATCACCACAATTCAGCAAGTGGAAAACAATCCGTTGAAATTTTCCGCCAATGTCGATGAAGTGCTCGAAACCATGTTCCTGCGCCGCAGCAAGGCTTATCAGAAGCCTGTGGAAGCGGTTCAGGAAGGCTTCGACGCCATCTCCGATCATCAGCAGGCGATGATTGCCGGAATCCGCAGTGCCTTCCGGTCAGCATTGGGAAAATTCGATCCACTGGTGCTGGAAGAAGAATTCAAACGCGCGTCGAAATGGCGCTGGTTCAACCGGTATGGTTATTGGAAGGCCTATCGGGAATACTACCAGGCAGTGCTTAAAGACACCGAGCGCTCCTACCAGGAGCTTTTCGGAGACGAGTTTGTTCAGGCTTACGAAGATCAGCTGCGCAAGCTTGAAGCTGCCCGAAAAAAGAAGTAACAAGCCGACCGTCCAGATACAGGGAGAATTTTCGTGAAGGCAGGGACGCTTTTGATAATGGCCATTTCCATATTTGCCGGAGCCTGCGCCACCTCGCAGCGCCATATCGGTTCTGCGCTCAATCTTGATACCGACGTTAAGATTATTTTCACGATCAGTGATGACCTTAATCCGGATGAGAAACGCTCTCCGAGTCCGTTGCATGTGCGTCTTTATGAACTGGGATCCGCGGACGGATTTATGCGCGCCGGGTTTGTTGATCTTTTCCGGGCAGATGTCGGTACCCTGGGCAAGGATTTTCTGGGTCGGCGGGATCTACCGCCGCTGTTACCAGGTGTTTCCCGCACCGAGCGGTTCACCGTCAGTGCAAACGCCAAGTATATTGGCCTGTATGGCGAGTTCTACCAGTTCAAAAATTCCCGTTTCAAAACAGTGTTTCCAGTAACTTCCCACAACATCGTAAATGACACCGTCAAGGTGGAAGTGCGGGGGACCGAAATGTTCGTGGCAACTGAACGCTAAACCAGAATCGCAAACGGCTTTGCGGAGTATTTATGTCTAGGGAAAACAAGGTGGTCTGGTCAGAAGGGATGTTTCTGAACCCGCAGCATTTCCAGCAACAAACCCGATACGTCGAAAGAATGCTGAATCATCGGTATGAAGTATTGTCGACTTTCGGCTGGGGCTGGCAACATTTCGACCTGGACTTATCGGGACTGGCACTCGGTAAACTGGTATTGCGCCGTGGCTGCGGCCTCTTTCCGGATGGGACCGTATTTGATTTCCCCGAGTTCGATCAGGCGCCGCCAGCGCTGGCTGTGGGAGAGAAGGACCGGGGCCAGCTGGTTTATCTGGCCCTGCCTTTGCGGAATGCCAATGCACCCGACGTAGTACGCCAGGAAAGTGCGGCTCCGGCCCGGTTTCGTACAACGGAACTGGAGGTCAATGATGATACCTCCAGCACGAATGATCCGCAGAGTCTGGAGATCGCCAGACTGAGTCCGACTCTTCTGCTGGAGTCCAGTGATCGCAGCAGCTATGTTTGTATCGAGATCACCCGGATAGCGGACGTAGGGCCCGAATCACGGGTGCAGATCGATCACGGGTTTTTTCCCACAATGGTGCAGATCAACTCCTGTCCGCAATTGGTGGCCTTTGTGGAAGAGCTGCATGGGTTGCTGAAACACCGTGGCGATGCAATCACTTCCCGGCTGGCCGATGTGCAGCGGGGCGGAACCTCGGAAATTGCCGATTACCTGCTTCTGCAGCTGGTAAACCGGGTGGAAGTAATCATCCAGAATCTTTCGCGGCGCCCACACGTTCACCCCCTGGAACTGTTCGAAGAACTTTTAAAAATCGCGGGAGAACTCGCCACTTTTTTTGCACCCGCACGCCGGACCCCGCTGTTTCCGACCTACCATCACATTGACCCCGCTCGCAGTTTCCTTCCGGTTATGGATTTGCTGCGGCAGTACCTGTCCGTTGTCTATGAACAGAATGCGGTGGCGTTGCCGCTACTGGAAAAAAAGCAAGGTATTTATGTCAGCGAGATAAAAGACCGGAATTTGCTGGCGTGCGCGCATTTTGTTCTGGCGGTCCGCGCCGACCTTGCTGGTGATCTGATCCTCGGAGGTTTTCCTGACCAGATAAAAATTGGACCGGTGGAGCGAATACGACAACTGGTGAATGCGGCACTGCCGGGTATTTCCTTAAAGCCTTTGGCGACAGTGCCACGAGAAATTCCGTTCCGCTCCGGGTTCACCTACTTTGAACTCGACAAGCAAGGCCAGTTCTGGGGGGAAATGCTCAGATCCGGAGGGTTCGCCATGCATGTTGGGGGGGAATTCCCTGCGTTGAAAATGGAATTCTGGGCCATCAAGACCTGATGGTCATTGCTTCCGCTTGAGCCGGAAAAACGTTCAGGACGGTTTGTCAGAGCCAGCCTGTAAAAAATGACTGATAGTACGCAAGGAGCAGGTCGATGACCAACATGGATGATAACGAACCGACGGTCATTCCGGGTCCATCCGGAAATCGCAAAGCCACGCTGCACCTCACCGGGTCCGCTGCCATGGGGGTTAAGGAAGTCTCCGAAACTTTCGATCGGAATGATAGATATTTTCTCGCTGATGATCTTTCAACCGCACGCGCTGCAGTAGTCGGATGCAACCCCTTGCTGGAACTGGCGGGTGCGATGTTGTTGGAATCGGCGAAAATACGTCGGACGTTCCGGTGTGCCGATATTGAGATTCTTCATCAGCGTTTGTCAGCTGAAGTACGGAACTATGGGAAACTGGCCGCCGAGTACGGATATAGCGCCGATACCATACTCGCATCCCGTTATTTCATGTGTTCCGTTCTGGATGAAGCCGTGTTGAGCACGGCGTGGGGAGGCAATAGTGGCTGGGGTCGGAAAACCCTATTGCGAATTTTTCATGGCGATACTGCGGGTGGAGAAAAATGCTTCCAGATTCTGCATCGACTCAGTGCGAGCCCCGCGGAAAACCTGCATGCGCTGGAGCTGTTTTTTGCCGGCTTGAGCCTCGGCTTTGAAGGAAAGTACCGCCTGGTCAATCGTGGCAGCGAACGTTTGGAGCAACTGCGCAGAAAGCTTTTCGGGGTCATCCGACATCATCGTGGTGAGCCTGACCCGGATCTGTCACCCGAATGGAAAACTGAGTTTGCGCCTTCCAGACCATTAAAAAAAGTAGTGTCCTACCGGGCAATTGCCGGCATTGCTGTGCTTATATTTATTTTCCTGTACAGCGCTTTTTCCCTGCTGCTGCGCCACCACACCGACCCGTTGCTGCACCGACTGGATGCGTTTCAGCTGCGACTTGAGGGCGAGAGTCACCGGCCGCGATCCCTGGCGGTTGTCGGGGCATTGCGCCATCCGGATGAATTTGCGGCACACAAGGACGCTTTCAGATCAGGCGAAAATTAATTGCGCAACCATAAATGATGCGACTCAGGACGAGAACATGCAGGGAAATCTGAAAGTGAAGCCGCGCGCAGGGCTGGCCTCACTGGTGGTGGTGTTAGTCATGTCGACGGGCATGTTTCTAATTGCCCCCCATCTGAAGTTCGGGCCCGAGAACTGGGCACCTTTTGCGTCAGTGAGCATCCGGCTTGCCGCGGTTATTGCTGTTCTGATTGGGTGGGCACTGTGGACACTCTGGTCGCAGCATCGCCTCCGCCGGATGAGCCTGGATGAGGAGACTTTAAATTCTCCTGATACTGCCGGGCGCTCCCGGCCAGGGCGCGCACCGGCAGCGGCGCGACTGGACCAGGTGCAGATTACAGAAATGTTGCGTGGCAAAAGCGGACATGGAAAATTTTCACCGTACGCGCGGCCATGGTATCTGGTAATCGGACTGAAGGGTGCCGGCAAGGAAGCATTGTTGGCCCAGTCAGGACTCGGAATATCCCGCGTGGGGCATGCCCGATCTGGCGGTGAGTTTTCCGGCCCGGGAAGCCGGTGGTGGGTTTCGGATGAAGCGGTATTTATTGACACGGCAGGCATCCCGGAATGCACAGATAAATCACCGCAAGGCGATGAATGCTACTGGAATGTACTTATTGATACGCTGCGGCTTTATCGTCGTCGGCGGCCGGTCAATGGAGTTGTGATCACCATTGATTTCGGCGAGCTCCTTAGAAATTCTGAAGATGAACGCGCCGCTTTTGCTTTGACATTGCGCCGATCATTGCGGAATTTGACAGCAAGACTGAAAGTGGAATTGCCGGTGTACCTGGTATGCACAAAAATGGATACCGTTCCCGGCTTTCTGGATTTCTTTGTCGGCGCAGGGCTCGATGAAAGGGAGCAGGTTTGGGGAGTGTCGTTGTCCCGGCGCGAGGCCGGCGAGGTAATGGCGCTGGAGTTTTTGAATGGAAAACTAAAGGCGTTGAGTGCGTCCTTGTATGCGCGCATGCCGGCCAGGTTAAATCGTGAAATGGACAGTAACCGGCGCTGTGAAATTCTCGCTTTCCCGAGACACTTCGCGGGTGCGCGAAATGTGGTAGCGATATTCGCACGCGATGTATTCAAATCCGCCGGTTCCGATTCGCAACCATGTCTGCGAGGTATATATTTCACTGCGGCCGAACCGGTGGTGGTGGAACAGGCTGGCAGGTTGTTCCCGTCGATATTCGAAGGATCACAGGTCGTCGATCAGACGTCCAAAAGTTTTTTCGTCCGGAAGCTGTTTCAGGATCTGATCCTCGCGGAGGCGGATATCTCCGGCTCCGATTACAAATACGAAAAGGTTCTGGTCTGGTCCCGGCGGGCGGCAATTATGCTGGCTGCGACGTTATGCATAAGTGCGGGTATTGCCTGGGCATCAGTAACATCCAGACACGAGCAGGTGGTGGAATACTTTAGCGGGCAGCTGGATCAATATGAACAGCAGTGGGAACGCGATGCTCCGGGAGACAGTCCGGGCCGGCTGACGCAGGCGCTTGATACCCTTTGGGAGGCAGTTGAGGGTTTGCGCGAATCCAGTCCGCGCAATTGGAACAGTGCCGGTCTTTCGGATTTTCGTCTCGCCAAAGAGGCGCGGGAAATGTACTTGCGCGAGCTGCACGGTTTTCTGCTTCCGGAACTGCTTGTGGCATTGGAGGATGAGCTGACCGAATCCCGCGAGGACGATGAAGTTTATGAAACGCTGCGAACTTATTTGATGTTTGGGCGCCTGGAGTATCTGCAAAGGGATCGCGTGCTTGAGTGGTTCACTAAGTACTGGCACAAGCGCGGAGTAGACCTTCAGGCGCAGGTGGCGCTTGCCGGGCATCTGGAGCGTCTGCTCGCCGCGCCCCTGGAGTCGAGTAACCTTAACGGGCAGCTTGTCGCAAACGCCCAGGAACGGATCTCGCAAATTCCGGTTGCCAACCGGATTTATGAGCATATCCGGCGCAGGCCGGAGCATCGACGCGAAATTGATCTGGTTAACCACCTCGGTGTCAGTCCGCAGCTGGTCTTTAAGATCGAGCTGCAGAAGCGCCTGCACTTGCAGGTCCCCTTTTTTTTCACACGAGAAGGACAGCAGGCTTTTGCGTTGGCATTGAAGTCGCCGCAGGTTGCGGCAATGGCGGGGGAAGCATGGGTACTCGGGGAGGCCCGCGACCGCACCGCCGAGCTAAGAGCTGCCGATTTTCAGGCTCTTCGGCACGAAGTGGCTGCCTTGTACGCGCGTGAATATGTCAAAGTCTGGGATGAAGTGATCGACGCTGTGGATCTGGTCGATATCCAAAGTTTGCAGCAGCTGGACATGTTGCTGAGAAATTTGCAGGATTCCCGGCAGTCCGCACTCTGGAACCTGTTGCGACTGGTGGCAATGCATACGGCGCCCGGGACATTGCTGCAGGAAGATGCGGGTGCTCTCGGTAGTCGGCTGTTAAAGGATTTGGGCGCAGAAAAGTTGGGACAACCCGTTGATTCCACCGGTACCAATGTCGAGCAGAATGTATTGAACAAAGCCGGCGGGATTTTAAACGGAACTGAGCACTTTGCCGTCGTCGAAAGCAGATTTCGCGAATTGAACCGTCGGGCAGGCACAGAAATGGGCACCGACGTGGCCGCCGGAGGTCTTGCGGACCACCTGCGGGCTCTGCATGCATGGATAGCAGAGATCAGTGGTGCTGCGGACCCCGGTGCCCGGGCATTTTCCGCTGCAGCCGCGCGATATAATGACGCGTCCGGAAATCCGGCCATGGCTCTGCATGATTATGCGCAGTCTTTTCCCGCACCCGTTCGCAACTGGCTGGAAAGACTTGCCGATGAAAGCTGGCGGCTGGTCACAAGCAGCGCGCGACAACACCTTTCTGCGGCGTGGACAATGCAGGTCTATGAACCTTATCGCCGTACATTACAAGGGCGTTACCCTCTAAGCAGTGCCGCAGCGGAAGAAGTAGCCCTGCACGATTTTGTTCAATTTTTTAAATCTGGCGGAATCCTGGATCAGTATTATCAGGATTATCTTGCACCGTTTATCGTATCGAATGGGCAGTGGAGCAATCGCGCTGTCGACCGCCAGAGCCTGGGAATTCCACCGACGCTTTTGCGACAGCTGCAACATGCACAACGAATCCGGGATGCATTTTTTCGAAATCACGACGGCTCGGTCAGCATGACTCTGAACCTCAGACCGCACGCAATGGACGAAAATGATGCGCGGTTTACTATGGAAGTCGGAGACGAGCGTCTGACCTATAGTCACGGACCGCGTTTCTGGACCGCCTTGACCTGGGAGGCTACGAGTGAAAACCTGCTCATCAGGCTGGCATTTGAAGACCTGCAGGGTCGGTGGTACCACCACGATTACCATGGCGTTTGGGCGTGGTTAAGGTTGCTTGATGCATCTTATGTGGAAAGGACCGCGGACCAGTCTGCGTACCTGGTTACCTTTGCCATGGGCGATCACGCACAATCGCCAGAAAACCGGCAAAAAATTGTCTACGAAATCAAGACCCAAGGCCTTGATAATCCGCTTCGCCGGGATCTCCTGACCACGCTTAAGCTGCCGGCCGGTTTCTGACGCCGGGTCTTGGTAAGGTCAGGCGAAGTGATAATGGACAGTCGCGCGCGGGGAGAAAAATGCATGATTCCGAGAGAGGGCTGCGGGTCTGTCTTGCGACTGTGCTCCCTGGAAGAGTATTGCTTGCAGAATATTTGTCAGTGGATACCATGATCCATTTACTAATTCTTCGTTCTGCAGGATATTGTAGAGCCTTCCAAAAGGTTAAATCGTCACTTCCCCGGACTTGGTGCGAAGCGAACGCCCGTCCGCGTACCGGTTCTTAGGCCTGCTTCATCTGGTTAAAGATGGTGACCCTCGAGGGGGGCGGCATTGCGGTGCACAGGGTTCAGGCGCGGTTGGATAGGGCGATCACGGCGACGAACGGTCATCGAAGAGTGTTTTTTGATCGACCGGACGCTACCAATGCGACTTAGACAATAGAATTTCACGCGCCAACTTGGTTTAATAATGTACAGACGGTAGAAAAAACAGATGAGCGATAAAACCTTCCGCCGCCCGATCGAGTGGCATTGTGGTGCCCGAACTGACCGTGGCCGCGTGCGAGAGCTGAACGAAGACGCATTGATCGCCCGTCCCGATATCCGCCTGTGGGCGGTGGCCGACGGAATGGGGGGACATCAGGTTGGCGACGTAGCCAGCCGCATTATCGTGGAAAGTCTGGCTGAATCGAACGGTAGTCTGCGCTTAAGTACGTTTGTCGACGAAATTGAGCAGAAGTTGCGCGACGCCAACCAGCGCATATTGCATTACGCATCGACCATGTTTGAGGAAGGTGCGACCATGGGGAGCACCCTGGTCAGCCTACTGATATGCGGGCGAGTCGGCGTTTCCCTCTGGCTAGGAGATTCCCGGTTGTATCGGCTGCGTAATCAGCAACTGACGCAGATTACATCGGATCACAGTCATGTGCAGGAATTGGTGCGCATGGGCGCGATTACGGCGGAAGAAGCTGCCGATCATCCCCAGTCGAATGTGATCACCCGTGCAGTGGGCGTGGATGAAGAGGGGCTGGTGGATATGGCAGTGTTCAATGTGCAGATGGGGGACACGTTCCTGCTGTGCAGCGACGGGCTTCACAATACAGTCGACCTGCAGAAGATCCGGGCGCTCCTGAATCGCCACGATGCACAGGGTGCGGCCGATGCGCTTGTCGCTGCCTCTCTTGAAAACGGTGCGCCCGATAACGTATCGGTGATTGTAATAAAAGGCGAGCCGGGAAAGTTCGAAAGCAGTGAGTTCGAAGACTATAGCGGTCATCACCAGTTGATTTAAGGTGATGCACTGAACGATTGCAGGGAATCCGATGACCGCAGCGGAACAGAAGAATCAGCCAGATGAGTAAAGACAAGTTGGGCCAGCAGCCAGACGAATCGGTGTACGGGTCGAAAGACCAGGACAAGACACGCATTCGCCCGGCGAAAGCCAAGGTAGCGCGGCCGGCGGACCCCCCTGGCGATCTGGTTGCAGCGAGTGGTTCGCTGTCCTCAGACACCGACATCGAACCCTCTCTCGGTTCGGGCATTCTGGATGACGAATCATCTTACACCGCCGTCGATGTCGGCCGGGATCTGCGGATCCCGGCGGATACCCAGCCGCTGGATACCGAATCGGTACAGCCACCACCTCCCCCCAGAAATGGCCGCAATGCCAGTCTGACGCCAACGGATATTCTGAAAAACAGGTTTATTCTGGAGCGGGTTCTCGGCGCCGGCGGCATGGGTGTGGTTTACAAGGCAAAGGATCTGCTCAAGGTAGAGGCTCAGGACCGGGATCCGTATGTCGCCATCAAGGTTCTCGGAGAAGAATTCAAATACCATCCGGAAGCATTTATCGCGCTGCAGCGGGAATCTCGCAAGACGCAGCGGATCGCGCATCCCAACATCGTCAACGTTTACGATTTTGATAAAGACGGCGACACGGTCTTCATGACCATGGAGTATCTCGAAGGGGTGGGACTGGATGTCCTGATAAAAAAATACCGGAACACGGGGGGGCTGCCACGTCCGGACGTGTGGGCCATACTCGAAGGCATTTGTGCGGCCCTGGCCTACGCACATGATCAGAACATCATTCACTCGGATTTGAAACCCGGCAATATTTTCGTCACGCAGTACAACACCGCAAAGGTGTTCGATTTCGGGATTGCCCGGGCGGTTGCCAGCGCCGAACTGGGCGACCAGGACTACGATGATAAAACCGTGTTCGACGCCGGTAACCTGGGGGCGTTGACGCCGGCCTATGCCAGCCTGGAAATGCTCGAAGGCGGCCCTCCGGATGTGCGGGACGATATCTATGCCGTCGGCTGTATTGCTTACGAAATGTTTACCGGCAAGCATCCGTACCAGCGAAAGAACGCCCGGGATGCCAAGAAGCTGGGCCTGAAACCCGCCAGAATCGAAGGTCTGCGCAAGGATCAATGGCGAGCCGTTGAGCGGGCCCTGGCATTCAACCGCCAGGACCGGATAGGCTCGGTCCACGAGTTCGCCAATCAGCTGAAAAAGAAAGATAGCCTGCCGCCGCAGATCTGGATGATGGCGGCAGTATTGCTTATTACGCTGGTATCGGCCGTTGCCTACTTCAATACCCAGACGTTCCGTTATTCGCAACCGAAGATGTCAGAAGAACAGGTGCGTGTGCAGATCGAGCGACAGATACGGTTGGAGCTGCTGCAGAAAAATATCTCCGAGATGATAGCATCGCCGGTGTTTGACGAACGCTGGGAGCGTGTACTCTGGGAGCGGGTGCAGAACCTGATGGAGCTGCTGGGAATGGATAACGAGCAGGTGCGCACGACGCTCAAGCAGGTCTATGGGCTTTATCTGGTACAGATTGAAGCCGCTCTCGAAAAAAATGACATCGACCTCGCGAAGCAATATATCGAGCGGGGTGGGCGTTATCACCAAGGTGAAATCGAACTTAAAGTGTTGAGCCAGATCGTTGAGTCGGTGGAAGGCGATCTGCTTGAGCAGGAACGTACGAAAACGGATAAATCGCGCCAGCCCGGAACGCAGCAACAACCGCAAGCCACGCCGACCGATACGACAGCCGCGGTACGCCAACAGGAATTTGACCGGGTTCTGGCGAGCGTAACCGAGCAGCTGCACTGCAATCGGCTGCTCGAAATGGACATTTTCATTCAGGATATACAAAGACTGCGCACCCTCAATATGGAGCGATACGGCGGTCAGGAAGCAGCCATCGTTCGCGGCCTGAGTGATTGCATTTCCAAGATTGCGCGCAATTTCCCCGAGCGGGCCAAGGCGGCTCGAACGGCCGCTCTCTCGGTGTTTCCGAATAACGCCACATTGATGGATATAGATATCACCACGCGCGACAATTGCACCTTGTCTCTGGCCGGGGCGGGGAATAAAGGCAAGCGTGGATTGTGTCAGGATATACTGTCCGGCGGCGGTCGCAGCCCCAGAATGGTAGTTATCCCGGCGGGGAGTTCCGTCCCGGCGTTCGCTGTGGGTAAATACGAAGTGACCGTTGCCGAGATCAATCACTACTGTCGCGCCAGCGGTTCCTGCCGCAGCCTCAACGAGAGCAATACGGCATTGCCGGCGACCGGTCTGCCCATCGAACTGATCGGCAGTTATATGTCGTGGCTGAGTGCTGAAACCGGGTTCAAGTACAGGCTTCCCACGCTGGAGGAATGGCAGCACGCGGCGCAGGCAAGCGGGAACGGGCTCGATGCGAACCGGAACTGCAAACTGGACAATCGGGGGATAAATGTTGGCGGAACGCTGGTAAATGCCACCGTAGGCAAGCAAAATAGCTGGGGTTTGGTCAACCATATCGGTAACGCTGCGGAGTGGGTAACCAGTTCGACTGGCCTTGTGGCTGCGGGTGGCTCGTTTGCGACGCCGATGGATGAGTGTTCAATAGACTATAGCCAGCCGGCGGGACAGCCGGGATCAGACAACGGTTTCCGGGTGTTGCGCGAACTCGTCCCGACATCGTGAATAAAAATGATTAATCTGCTGCACAATACTGGTGGTACGGCCGACCCATGGAAATTGGAGCTACGACATGACGGAGATTAATTATTCCGCGCTGGTACGGGAGTTGCTGGACGACTATTTCGAACGTCGGCTCAGCCGCTATGAATACCTGGCCCGGCGGCGAGCATTAATGGACCGGATTGATCGTGAGTTTAACGGCGACACCGTCGCCCAGCACTGGTTTGATGACGATCTCGCCGGCTTTATCAATCAGCCCGATACCACCGCCGTGGCTGATAATGCAAAAACGATCCCGGGCGAGCGACAAAGAGCGAAATAGGGTCGTGCATCGGTCGTGATCCGTCTGTCAGCCTGAAGGTCTATTTGTAATCTGTCCCGCAAAGCTGGTCCAATCCTTCGCTGAATTCTGCAGCGATTTCTGCAATCTCTGATAACAATATCCAAGAAGTTCGAGGCACCACTCAATGGAACTGGTTAAATTTTTTCAATCCGGCGGCCCCTTCATGTACGCGATACTCGCGGTGTTCGCCAGTGGCGTGATCATCGCCGTTGAGCGGCTGGTTGTGATCTCATCCACGCAGTCCAGGACCAACCGGGTCTGGACTCAGCTTATCCCCCTGTTACACGCCCGCGATTTACCCCAGGCTGAACGGCTGCTGCAGTCGCATACCACGCCGCTGGCGCGTGTGCTGCAATATGGCCTCGCCAGAATGCGCCGGCATGCCCGGAGAGAGGCCATCGAAAGTGCCATGGATGAGGGCATTATGGAAGTCATGCCCGAGCTGGAAAAGAGAACACATTATCTGGCTACCCTCGCCAACATAGCCACTCTGCTGGGTTTGTTAGGAACAATTATCGGGCTTATACAGGCATTTACTGCAGTGGCCAGTGCAGATCCGGCCGAAAAGGCGGATCTGCTATCGGCGAGCATCTCGGTGGCCATGAATACCACCGCGTTTGGTCTGGTCGCAGCCATCCCGTTGATATTCATGCACACCTGGCTGGCCACCAAGACGACCCGGCTGGTGGACAACATCGAAATGGCGAGCGTGAAGTGTCTTAACCTGATTACTGAAGAATAGCGCTGCCATGAAGTTGCGGCGCAGAAAAAAAATTCTGCAGGAAACGGTGGAGCTTAACATCACCGCGTTTCTCAACCTGATGGTCGTGCTGGTGCCGTTTTTGTTGATCACCGCGGTTTTTTCACGGATGACCGTGCTGGAGCTGACTTTGCCGGGACTCGGCGCGGAAACCAGTCCGGAGGCAAGAGTGACCCTCCAGCTGCAGATGCTGGTGTACCCGGACCGGATGGAAATCCATGACGCGCAACTCGGCCGCATCGCCGAATTCCCCGTAGTCAACCGTACGATCAACTGGCGGTCAGTCAATGCGACGCTACTGCAGATCAAATCCACCTTTCCAGAAAATCGTGCCATAACGTTATTGCTGCATGCCGATATCAGCTACAGCCAGCTCATCGAAATCATGGACCAGGTCAGTATTGCCCGGGTGGTGAACCAGGCAACTCTGGAAGAGTACGAATTATTTCCCGACGTGGCTATTGGTGGAGTTCCTTCGCAAACAGCAGACAGGGAAATCTCCCTGCAGCAACTGGGCGAGACAATCCGGTCGCCTGAAGGTGGCGCGAATGAAGAGTAAGTCTCGCCGCGCCCGGCGCATGGAACGACATCATGGAATGCTCAAACCGAAGCCATTGAATCTGGTTTCGCTGATGGACATTTTCACGATTCTGGTGTTTTTCCTTCTGGTCAATTCATCCAGTGCTCCGCAACTGCCGAGCCAGAAGGACCTGACATTGCCGAGTTCGGTGAGTCGGAAAGTTCCCGAGGATTCCGTGGTGTTGGCAATCACGCCAGATCGGATACTGCTGCAGGGCAAGGAAGTCGTGCAATTGCAGTCACTGGATTCATCCAGCGACGAATTGATAGCACCGCTGCAGGAAGAGCTGGCGTTTCACGGCAAGAACAGGCAATTGGGCAGCGACACGGAGGCGGCCGGGCTGGCGGTGACAATCATGGGAGATGAAAATATTGCTTACGGATTATTGCACCGCATTTTGCAGACTTGCCAGGCGGCAAACTACACCCGGATCGCCTTTGCCGCTCAGCAGAAAAGCCAGGCCGGGATCGGCGATTAATGGACACAGTGCATTATCGAGAGCTGGCGCTGGCGTGGCGGCCGGGTTCGAAGAATGATGTCTGGTTCTCAGCGACTGCGGTTGCGTTAATCTGCCTCGTCCTGGGTCTCGGTTTTCTGATCTCCCGAATGGAGGTGCCTGCAGAACCGCGCGCAACAGTGCGTGCGCCGGAGCGGGTGGCCAGATTCATCACTCACCACCGGGAAAAGTCTCCCCCTGAGCCCGTCGTCCGTGCGCCAGAAAAAAAGCCCCGGCCCGTTATCCCACCGGAAATCGAGCCGCGTCCTGAGGCTGCAAAACCGGCGCCGCCCCGCCTTCGCCCACGACCGGTGGAGCCGGAGAAGCCCCTGACGGGACAGCAGCGCCAGGCACGGGAAGCGGCGGCGAACAGCGGCCTGATGAAAGAGATGGAAGCTCTGCGCGAACTGGCAGACACCGGTGATCTGGCCGGCCGGTTGAGCGGTCCGATATCCAGGAATTCAAGTGTTGCTGCTGCGGCCCCAGAACCACAGCTGCGCACGGCGGCCCGGGACAGTGGGGGCGTGGATACCAGCGAGCACAGGGTCGCTGCGCAACCGGCTGAACTTGCGGCGCGGGAAATGACAGAGGTACGAGAAGTGCTGGCCGCCAATTCCGAAATAATCTCCGCGCCGGCGCCGCAAGCTGCGCCCGCGAGCGACCTGCGTTCGCAGGAGGAAGTAACCCTGATTGTCGACCGCCATAAAGGGCAATTGCAGGCGCTGTATAACCGGGCGCGCCGGGCAAAGCCGTCGTTGCGGGGGACTGTTTTGATAGCGCTGACCATTGCACCGGACGGTACCGTGACCCATGCAGAAATTGTCAGCAGCGAACTCAATGATGCAGGACTGGAACGAAGCATTCTCGGCCGGCTGAAATCCCTGCAATTCAGTGCGAAAAAAGTCCAGGCGATTACCGTCCATTATCCGATCGAATTCCTGCCGTGAAATTGCTTATCGCAATAGTGTGAACGAGCCCTACCCCCTGCTCTGGACTAATTAAAAGTAGCGGCGTAGGGTTGCATGCATAATTCAAAAAAATTAATCGCGTCCGGTAATCCGGCAGAGATTTCTCAAAGCTGATAAGAGTTTTTACCATGAATAACGATGTATTGAATGATCTGTGGGCATTCGCAACCGGTCTTTATGAAGTTGAGTCCGTAAAGATTTCGTGTCTGGATCTTCAGGAAAAATATGGGGCGAATATTACCCTGATCCTCTGGCTTACTTGGCTGGATGCCACTCAAAAGGAACTCAATCGCAAGGCACTCGAAGAGGCGCAGCAGATTGTCTGGGGTGCAGACCAAAGCAATCAGCGGCTCTTGAACCAACTGCGCCAGACGCGGGCACTGCTTTCTGATTACTGCAGTTTTACCCGGGTGCAGTGTCAGATGATCAACAAACATTTGCTGGCGGCCGAACTCGCGGTGGAAAAAGTGGTGATGCAGCGCCTGCAGGATTTCACTGCACGCGCAACCCAGGTAGACAACGGCGTTGAAGTGGTGAGTCTGTTTGATTATTTTGCGCTGATCAATATTCCCAATCCGGCCCAGCGAGCTGCTCGCCTGATCGAAAAGAGCCGTTCGTACACGGCGGCGGTTTCAGACAGCTTCGCGGTGCACTGATCGCACGGGCTGACGGAAAGGCGGGTTGTCATCCAGCCTGCCAGGAAGGGACGTTAGCTGCTGGTACGTTTTCTCACCCACTCCTTCGGAGAATGTCTAAAAAATTCCAAGGACCGCCTTGCTCTTCACCAGGTCAAGCATCTCCGGACTCACTTGGGCGGCCAGGTCGATGGCGGAAAATCCCAGTTTGTTTTTGCGCGAAACATTGGCATTCGCTGCGAGCAGATCTTTCACAATGTCAGCGGATTTACTGTTTACCGCTTCCATGACGGCGGTATTACCCCGCTGGTTGCGCAGTTCCACATCTGCTTTCTGGCCGAGAAGCCACCTGGACATTTCCAGGTCGCTATTTTGCGCCGCAATCATCAGGGCCGTATTGCCCGAGAGAGTCTGGCGGTTGATGTTGTCAACCGGCAGCAAGGTGCGGGCACATTCAAAGCAACCGCTTTCTACGGCGACCAGAAAGGGCGTCCGTCCGAGCTTGTCTGCCTGGGAAGGTGATACCCCCGCCTCCAGCAGGCGGGTGACAAGCTCCAGGTTCTGGTCACGGGCAGCGAACCACAGTGCATTGCGACCGGCGCCATCGGCTGCCTGTGCGCTCCCGGCGAGGGGCAGCAGACGGTCAACAAGAGCACTGCTGCGATGTTCGGTTGCAACCAGCAGATATAGGTCCACGGGGACTTTGTCCGCCTGCGCTGTCTGTTTTGTCAGACCTTTTTCGAGGAGCGAATCCAGCAGGATTTCCGCCACGGCGTTGTGTTCTTCCTCGATAGCGGCGTGAACCGCGTCCCGACCTGCGTCATCTTTAATGAGAGGACTTGCGCCCTCGTCCAGCAGAATCTCGACAATTTCTTCCCGTTCCAGGCGGGTGGCGATATGCAGGGCGGTCATCCCCTTGTATGCACCCGCGTTGGCGTCAACGCCATAATCCAGCAGGGCCTGAACCATGTCCGGATTGTTGTGACGCACGGCGAGCCCGAGCAGGCTGGAACCGTCCGGCAGTGGCTGGTGCACACTTTGAGGGTTGGATTTCAATAAGGTTTTCAGCAAGTCCACATTACTGTTGACGACAGCTGACGCCAGCGGGGACAAGTCTGAAGATTCGCGGACCAGTTTGGCCAGCGCAGCGACGTTGCGGTCGGCAGGCTTGTGTTGCCAGCCCAGCCCATTTTCTGCCCCGGCCTGCTTGAGGTGCTGAATCGCTCCGGGCAGGCGTTTCGCCTCGGCAACATCAAGAGGAGTCCAGCCTTCCTTGTTACGCAGATTGACGGGGGCTCCGTGCTTGACCAGCAGCCTGGCACTGTCCACCCGGTCCAGGCGCAAGGCGAAGTGGAGCAGGCCGTCGCCGTTGGCGAGCACCTGCGCCGGATTGGCACCCGCTTCGAGGAGGATTTTCAATGCACCGAGCTGTCCGTTTTCCACGGCGGTTTGCAGGGCAGTCAAACCAAAACGGTCGCGATGATTGACATCGAGCCCCTGTTTGAGGAGCCAGCGGACGTTTTTATCCTTACCAGCCGCCACGGCGGTGAACAGCGCGGTGCGTCCCGCCCTGTCTTTCACGTCGGGCGCAACACCCCTTTCAAGCAGCTGTTGCAAATGGTAGTGATCCTGACTGCGCGCCGCGCCAAACCACTGGTCGCTAAGCGCGCCGGGGTCAGTGGGTTGGGCCAATGCCTCTGCATCCCGTTGCAGATGCCGTTCTGCGGTTGAATACCCTTTACTGGCAGCTCTGTTAAGAAGCTCTTCAGCCCGATCAGGGTCGGCATTGCGAAGTTTTTGCGACAGCAGGTAACTCGCTCCGGCATGCTTCTGATTGGCAGCACGTTCGAGCCAGAGGCGCGCGCGGTTCTCGTTTTTCGGAGCACCCTGGCCGCGCGAATACAGCATGGCCAGCTGGTACTGGGCTTCGGGATCTCCGTTTTGCGCTGCCGCTTCATAAAGCTCGAAGGCCTTGTCGAACTGGCGCATGCGCACCGCTTTCCGGGCAGCCTGCAATTCGTCATCAGCCCACGCCGGAAGTGGCGCGACGAGGATATTCAGGCATAAGCCCAGAACAAGCGCGGCGCCCCGGAAGGACACCTGCACCTGTCGGGGCGGAGCACACAGGCTGCGCTCCAATGTCTTACGCAGTCCCATATTTTGCTTCTACCTCGATGCCAGACTCGCGCAGGAAAGGGGTGGGAAGAATGCCGCCCGCGCAGATAATCACGTAGTCGTTGTCCAGAATCTGATCGCCGTTGGGGGAACTGATGGTTACCGTATCATCACGAATTTCTTTGAGGTGGGATTGCATATGGACCTGCAGTCTGCCTTTTTGCACCGTGGCTTCCAGCTTTTCGCGGTTGCTGGCTTTGGCCCTGGAAAAGGCTTTGCCCCGGTGAATCAGCGTGACCTCGGCCCCCGGCTGACGCGCTACCGCGGTGGCCGCTTCGATGGCGCTGTCGCCACCGCCCACCACAATAACCCGCTGGCCAATATACTGTTCCGCGTCCAGCAGCCGGTAAACCACCTTGGGCAGGTCTTCGCCCGGGACCTCCAGACGCCGCGGCGTTCCTCTGCGCCCGAGGGCGAGCAGGACAGTCGCGGCCGTACAGTCGCCTGAAGTGGTTTTTATGAGAAGGCCTTTGCCCTTCCGCGTGACCGATTCCACACGCACGCCGGTGCGAATTTTCAAGCCGGTTTTGGCAATGATGTCATTCCAGAAGTTGACCAGTTCCTCCTTGCTGGCCTCCCGGAACTGAAACTGGCCGACCAGCGGCAGATCTGCCGGCTGAGTCATGACCATCTTGCCCCGCGGGTAATGGGCCAGAGTACCGCCGATGGTGTCCTGTTCCACCACGAGAAAGCGCAGGCCGCGCGCCTTGGCTTCGAGCGAAGCGCTCAACCCCGCAGGTCCGGCTCCGACGATCACGACGTCAAGCGGCAAACCGTGTTTTGCGGGCAAGCGTCGGGCAATCGCCTCGATTGCCTGGCGGCCCTGGGTGATGGCGTTCTTGATCAGCCCCATGCCGCCCAGTTCACCCGCGATATAAACCCCTGGAACGCTTGATTCAAAGTCCGGACTTAACAGGGGGATGTCAACGCCCCTGGTTTCGGAGCCGAATACCAGGGAAATGGCACCGGTCGGGCACGCAGCCCGGCAAGCACCATGGCCGATGCAGTCGGTGGGTGATACCAGTTCTGCCTTGCGGTTGATCAAGCCGAGGATGTCGCCTTCCGGGCAGGCACTGACGCAGGCGCCGCAGCCCATGCATTTGGCCGGATCGATGATCGGATGCAGAGACGGTGGCTCGTGCAGGCCCGCGGCGATGGCATGCTGAAGACGGTTTCGGGCAGACGTGCTGGTACGCCATTGCCAGAAATAATAGCTGGTCAGGATCAGCGCCAGCGGGGCGCCGAAAATAATCATCTCGGGTGACAAAAACTCCACAGAAGTCCTCTTACAGCTTGTTATGTCCTGGGGCAGTCCTGACGTGTTTGCCTGTAATCGCCAGCCGCCGGTGTTTATCGCTTGCCGGACGGGCTAATTCAACCACACTGCATCCAAAACGCGAACACGTCTACACAGCGCACGACCGTCTTGAGACACCGGGTGAGATGCAAAGCTCACCATAGCGTCACCACGTCGCTTATAATCCGCCGCTCCTGAGCTTCCGTGCAACCCGGCTGACGTGCTTTGATCCGTTAAATCGGACCATTGGGCGGGCGCAGGCCGCAAGTGTACCCGCTCTTCGCGTTACAATGATTTGAAGCAGGTTGAAATTTGTCCAACATTTTCGCGGTGGCGCGAATAAAAACATAATAATATAGCAGCCTCTCATGAGATGGGCCCCTTTATATAAAGAACGGCGATCAACGGAGTTGTATGACACCTGACAGGACAGTCCCCAGCGGGAACTTGGCGCAGCGGTATCTGAACCATGCGCACCGGATATTTATCGTGATCTTCGCGGTGGGCTGGGTGCTGCTGATTGCATGGGGATGGTCCATCCGGGACGAAGATTACATCTCGGCGTCCAGCGGTCTGGGCTATGTGCTGGGGCTGGCGGGCGGCATCATGATGCTGTTGCTGCTGACTTATAGTCTGCGCAAGCGCTGGCGGCCCCTCCGCAGCACTTTTCACATCAAGTACTGGTTTCGCACCCATATGCTGCTCGGAGTGCTGGCTCCCACGGCCATACTGTTTCACAGCCGGTTTTCTTTCGGGTCACCCAACAGTACAGTGGCGCTGGTGTGCCTGCTCACGGTGGCAGTCAGCGGTCTGATCGGGCGGTTTCTTTATAACCGCATTCATGCCGGCGTGTACGGTGAGAAGATCAAACTCGTACAAGTGCGTCGGGATTTTCAGGCGATTCAGGACAACCTGATGACCATGGCCGTGACACCCGACCTGCAGCAGGGAGTCACTTCGCTGTTCGAATCGCTGGATGAGCTGCTGCTGGCCCAGAAGACCGCATCGTTCGGAACGGTCCTGCGTTGCCGCCGCCAGGCTCACCAGTTGGCCGACGATGCCAGGGACTTATTGAGACACATCGAGAAATACCACGAAGCAAATCCCAAGGCTCACCAGGGGCAGGGAATGAAAGCCATACGCCAGCAGTTGCACGAGAACCTCGATGTGATGCTGGTCATTCTGAAAAAGCTGCCCGGACTGCATCTGTTTGACCGGCTGTTTTCGCTTTGGCACGTCGTGCATTTGCCGATTTTCGGCTTGATGCTGCTGACGGTCATCACCCACGTCATTGTGGTACACATGTACTGATTCTATGAATAGACGCTTGATTTACCAGATTATCCTTGGATTGTTCTGCTGGCTCACAGCGGCGGCGGTGACGGCGGACAGTCTGTCGATCAAGCAGCGCATACTGATGCCTGGGCCTTTGATAGAGGGGCATGCCGAGTTTGAAGCACAGTGCAGCCAGTGTCACGAGTCATTCAACAAGGCCGGTCTGACGAGCCTCTGCCTCGATTGCCACGATGAAATTCAGGCGGACCGGGAGTCCAGGCAGGGTTTCCACGGCCTGAATCCTCTGTCGAGCACCCAGTCTTGCAACACCTGTCATGCGGACCACGTTGGCCGGGATGCCGACATCATCAATATGCAGGTCGATGCGTTTGACCATACCCACACGCGCTTCGCGCTGGAAGGCAAACATGTCACCCAGCAATGCACGGCGTGTCACAAACCGGACGAAAAATATCGAGAAGCTGGCAACCTTTGCGTTGACTGTCATAAAAAGGATGATTTCCACCGGGGCGCACTTGGGGATCAGTGCGATTCGTGTCACCAGCCCCAAAGCTGGCAAAAGCGGCTCGAATTTGACCATGCGGATACGGATTTTCCTCTGGAGGGGTTACACAGCAAAGTCGCCTGCAGCAGCTGTCACGCCGGGCAGGTCTATGAATTTGCGCAGACAACTTGCGTTACATGCCACAAGGCTGCGGACATTCATGCCGGAAAGAATGGCCAGCAGTGCGATACCTGCCACAGCGTGGATGGCTGGAAAAAGACTATATTCGACCACAACGCCACCAGGTTTCCCCTGCTTGACAAGCATGGGGAGATTCCGTGCAGAGCCTGTCACAGCGACGGTGTTGTACAAAAGCAGACACCGACCGCCTGCAGCAGCTGCCACGCCAGTGATGACATACATCAGGGACGCAACGGCAAGCAGTGCGATTCCTGTCACCGTACCCAGAGCTGGGCGCAGGTCAAATTTGATCACACGGGCAAGACCGGGTTTCCGTTGACAGGTGCACACCAGCAAGCATCGTGTACCAGCTGCCATACCGGCTCGCTGACTGACAGCATTTCACGCGATTGCGCCAGTTGTCATGCGGCTGATGACGTGCATAAAGATCCGGAAATGAAAGTCTGCGCTACCTGCCATGTAACGGACAACTGGCGGACGGTGAGTCGCTTTGATCACGACTTCACGCCTTTCCCGTTGGTGGGCATGCACCAGATTGTTGCCTGCGAGAGCTGCCATATCGAGGGGCAGTACATCGGAACTTCTGGCGAGTGTGTCAGTTGCCACCGGGCCGACGACCACCATAAAGGGGCGCTGGGCAAGGTTTGCGGCAGCTGCCATACGCCCAACGCATGGAATTTGTGGCAGTTCGACCACGAGAAGGAAACCGGTTTCCGGCTGCAGGGGGCGCATACCAATCTCGCCTGTGAAGGCTGCCACAAGCCTGGCACTGATCCGGCCAGCACATCTCAGGTCTGCGGCGATTGCCACCAGCGTCAGGATATCCATAACGGCAGTTTCGGGCCCAATTGCGGCCGTTGTCATAGCCAGAACCGCTTCTTTGAATTGATCTTGCGGAATTAATCCATGCATCCAAGCCAATTACGCATCTGCCGACGGGTGCATTGTTCCCTGCGTCGGGCGCTGAGCCTGTGCCTCGGTATCGTCTTTTTTGCAGGCGGCGTCTGTTTTGCACAGACCCCGGAAGACGTTCAGAAACCGTTCGACCATGCCACTACCGGGTTCGATCTGTTCGGCGCGCATGATTTCGTCGCCTGCGAAAGCTGCCACGTGGGCGGGCAGTTCCATGGCACGCCGCGCCGCTGCGAGGGGTGCCATACCCCGGTGAGTCGTTTTAACGCCACCGCGAAGCCGGTCAGTCACATCCACAGTTCAGATCAGTGCGATACCTGCCACGCACCCACCATCTGGCAGGATGTCCCCTACATTGACCACACGCAGGTGTTCGGCGCCTGCGTCAATTGCCACAACAACCGGCAGGCGATCGGGAAGCCACCCAACCACATCCCGGTTCACGACCGCTGCGAAGACTGTCATTCCGACATGGGCTTTCTGCCCTCGCGCTTTAATCACGACAGCATCGTCGGGGGCTGCTTCAACTGCCATAACGGCCAGCAAGCCACGGGCAGACCCGCGA
>CAZXLJ010000001.1:0-3666 GCA_964641175.1 uncultured Cellvibrionaceae bacterium | reverse complement strand
CGCGGACAGGGGCCGGGTCATATCCCCACCAACGGTGCGTCCTGTGATGTTTGCCACACCACCGACGATTTTTCCATAACAACGCCCGCTTTACCCGGAATGGATGGGTTCTGACCGCATGAAATTGAGACGCAGTGTTTTCGTCACCGCCGTGGTGGCATTGATTCTTCTCGGCGGTGGGCGGGTGTGGGCGCAGGCGCCCGAACCGGCAGCCGGCGAACAGTCGCCACAAGCTATCCGCACGTTATACAAAGATTATGAACGGGCGCGGTTCGCGGTGCGGTTTGCCGCCACCCCTGCAGCGGTCATGGCCCTGCAGCGACGAATGAACCGTTTCTGGTATCTGTTGCTGCATGCACGGCAAAATGAGCTGCGAACGTCTCCGCCTGAATTGCGTTTCGGATTTTTCAAATCACGCGAAGAAGCCGAACAGTTTGTTGTGCAATACGGCGGTATTTTGCCGGGTCTGGCGGTGGTACCCGTCGACAGACGGGACTTTGAATCACTGCTGTCCACAGAGCAACAGACGGGCGATGCCATTTCCTGGTACTGGCTAAGTCCCAGGGACAGTGTGTCCCGGTCATCATTGCAAGCCCTGCTGGAGCAGGGGAAAAACCACTATATCGACGGCGATTATCAGCAGGCGGTCAATCACTACTCGGCGCTGTCTCTCGCCGCCGACCCCGGTACCTCCCTCTGGGCCCGGGAACTTTTGGGGCTGAGTTACGAGCGCAAAGGTGAAAATGGTCGGGCGGCGGCGATTTATCAGCAGTTGCTGGACGACGCCCCGGATTCCAGTGGCGCTGGCCGCGTGGCCCAGCGTTTGCGAGCGGTGCGGACGGCGGAGAGTGACGGACAGGAAGCGCTGCGCAAATCGGATGTCGTCGGTGCCCAGAAGAAGCCCCTGGTGCGCGGTGTGATCGGACAGAGCTATCGTTACCTCACCCGCGGCGGCCGCCAGATCCCGGATGAGGACGTACTGTCGGTGGTAGCCACCCATCTGGATGTACACGCCAGCAAGCAGGTAGGGGAGCATGCCTTTCAGGCGCGCCTCAATGGCTATCATCTTTATGACGATATGGACGCGGACCTGTACACCAGGAGCTATTTGAAGCGTTTTTATCTTGATTACACCCACAACTCGTCCGGCCTGAACCTGGTCGCCGGCCGGCAGCGGGATTTCCGCACGGGCGTTTTCACGGCATTCGACGGCGTGTCGTTGCGCTATCCGGTACTCGAGAAAGTCACCCTCGGTGTGAATCTCGGTGAGCCGGTGTTGTTCGCCGATGTGTATGACGACCTTGATCGCCGCTTTTTCAGTGTGCAGGCCGAATATGCCTTCAATGATGAATGGAATTTCACGGGTTATTACACGGAGCAGACGCTGTTTGAGGAAACGGACCGCAAAGCTTATGGCGGCGAAGCCAGATTTACCAACGATTCGACCTCCGCGTATGTCAGCGTCGATTACGATTATGAATTCGCAGAGTTCAATAATGCGCTGCTGGGCGTGACCTACCAGTTCGAAGACGCCTCGACATTATCAGGCACCTTTGGACGTCAGCGTTCACCATTCCTGACATCCACCAATATCCTGCTGGGGCAGCCGTTTCTCGATCTGGAAGTGCATCTGCGCGATCAGTGGAACCGGGACAACCTGCTTTACCGTGCATTGCAGCGAACATCGCTGTCGGAGTTTGCAACAGCGAGTTACAGCAGAAAGCTGGACGACAATCTCGACATAACCCTCGACTTCTATCAGTCCGTGATGAGCGAAATGCCCATTTTCTCGTTCGGCGAGGACGTGGCAACGGATGTGGTCGCCACTGACGCGGAGTACCGCTATACCGCCGGCGGAGTCCAGTTGGTCGCCAGCGATTTTCTCGGGTTCGATGACGTGGCAACACTCTCCTTGCGGACCAGCGACAGTACCCAGTCATCGTCGAACTGGATGCAGATTTCAGAGCGTCTGAGATTCTTCAACGGGAAGTTTTTCATCACCCCAAAGATCCACCTTGGCTATACGCAAAGTAAAGCAAATCAGCATACGCAATCACGGATTCGCGGAAGTTTGGCGGCGAAGTACAAACCGTTCCGCAATACGGAGCTGTTTGTCGAAGTGGGCAATGAGGTTTACAACGATCTGGAGTTGCGTAACCGGCTGGAAAGCCAGTATCTCCACGCGGGCTATATGGCGCGATTCTGACCCTGTGCGTCAGCCAGAAAGGGTTTTCAACGCTCGGGCCCGTTGAGGTGAGCAAGGACGCATTTCCGTAAGTGGCCAGGAGGACCGTTACGGAAATGCGGCGGACATAAATCAGGATTTCTTAACCGTTGCTGTTATCGAACAGGCTGCCACCCAGATAGGTGTTGCGGCTCTCATCCTGTTTGGAATCTTTCACGGCACCACTTTTTTCGGATTGCTGCGCGGCAACGGGTGCGCTGCCAGCCTGCTGTTCCTTTTTCACCTGGCCCGTCTCTGCAGTCTTTTGCTGTTCCCGAACTTCAGCCACCGTCCTGGGCTCTGAAGTTTTGTCCGCGGTAGCGTCTGCCGGGCGTGTTGGCACATTACCGGTTTCCGGCTTTTTGACCGCTGCTGCAGGTTCTTTGGATGCGGGGGAGGCCGCCTTCGGCTCGCCGGCGCTGGCCTGGCTGGAAGGTTGCACGGCCGGCTTGGGCGTGACGGGGGTTCTGGCAGGCTGCGCCGCGGCTGCCGGGGATTTGGATGACGTAGTATTTGCGGCGCTTTCTGCCTTGGGTTTGCTGTCAGTTTTGGGTTTGGCCGAACTGTTAGCCGGAATTAAAGGTTTGGTGTTCGGATTCATTGGCGCTGTTGCAGGCGACGCCGTACCCGCAGCATGCGTTGTTTTACCTGCTGATTTTACTTTCGCCGGCGACCTGGTTGCCGTCTCCGGCTTTGATTTCGCGGATAATCCGGTTTTTGCGGGTGCGGTAGTTTTTGCCGGTGACCTGGTCGTCGCGACTGACTTATTGGTTGCTGCCGACTTGGCTTTTGCCGGCGTCTTCGATTTGGCAGCAGATTTGGTTTTTACCGCGGGGCTGGCTTTTTTGGTGCTGGCCTTTGCGGTGCTGGTCTTTGCGGTGCTGGCCTTTGAAGCTGCACTCTGGATTTCTGCTGCATCCTTCCGGGGGCGCCCCCGTCCCTTGCTGGCAGTTTTACTCTTGCCCGCCGTCGATGCGGAGGTTGCGGATTTACCTGCAGTGGTGCTTTTGCCTGACGTCTTTTTGGCAGCGGTGGCGACGGGCTTCGCTGCGGCGGCAGCTTTCGGTTTTGCCTTGGCTTTTGCAGGCGTTGCGGGTCGGCCGCGTTTTCCGCTAGACGGTTTCGCTGGGCTGCGTGTGGTCTCGCTTCGACCTTTGAGAGTGGCCAGCTCTTCACGCGCTGCGGCAAGTGTCGCCTGGCTGGCGGCAAGTGCGTCCCTTTTCTCTACCACTGTCTGGCGCGCTTTCTGAATCCGGTTTTTACTGGCCGCCGTCTTGCTTGCCTTGCTTGCTTCAGAGGCGGATTTCAGCTTCTCCCGAGACGAAGAAAGTGCGGCCTTCGCTTTGTCCACATTCTTGATGGCGCTGTTTAATGAACTTTGCGCTGCCGTGATTTTCTTTTCACGAGCTTTATCCAGTTGAATCTGAAGCCGGGCAATCTGC